>CAWUOE010000152.1:0-7589 GCA_963923355.1 uncultured Gemmataceae bacterium
CCCCCAGGACTTGCGGCCGGCCAGAAAGAATATGCTTCCATGCAAAGGGAATACGAATCCTTGGCGGCGGAATTGAAGGATATTGAAGCCCGGAAAAAAGCGCTGGTGGCAAAAATGGCCGAGGATGCAAAAGTCCCGGTCCCCAAAAAAACACCTGTCCCACCGCTCAAGCCATCCATGCTGGCGGGCGAGTCGCAAGTTCCAAAGTTCAATCAATCGCCGGACTTGCTCTCCGAATTGTTGAATCTGGGGAAAAAGCAGGACCTATCACCCGCCAAACCGGTTCGTAAAACCTCGGGAAATATTTGGGACAATTGGGGAACCAGCCAAAACGAGACTAACCAAACCAAACCCTGATCAAGCGGAATCTGATTGAAGGTAAAAAGCTGTGGGAATACATCCAGTTGTTGGAGTTGGGAGTCACTGATGAGCCTGTTGCCTTGCCTCTCCCCCTCTACACCGGCTCGTGAGGCGTTTGCCCGCTTGATGCCCGAGGCAGAATTCCCGGCCCTGGCGCGCGGACTCGCCAGTTGGCAGGCATTGTCCTCCCTCAAAGACACTGAACCCCGAAACGCCATCAGGCTGATTGCGGGCTGGCTCTCCACTCGCGAGGCTATCTGGTGGGGCGCTCTCTGCCTGGCCCAACTCTCCAAGGTCGGACTGCTGAATCAAACAGACAAAGCCAAACTGGAAAAGGTGGTTGCCTGGGTGCAGGAACCGTCCAACCAGTCTCGCGACGCGGTGGGCACACCCCAGGATGAGGTCTCCCCCACTCCCGTCAGCCTGCTGGCCGCGGCCACGGCCCTAACGGCAGGCAGTATTTCGCCAGACAAGAAGAACCCCGTGGCTCCTCCCATCGGTTTGTCCCACCGGCTGGTGTCCCATGCTGTATTGCTTGCTGCCACCCTCTGGCCGGACCGGGATTCTTCATCCTGCCTGTCACATTTCATCCAGGTGGGAAGGGATGTGGCGGATGTGAAAATCCTGTGGAAACCAGAGGCACTGCCTGCCCATCCAGGCCTCCGCCAGCCACAGTTGGTTCTCCAGCCCACCAGAAAGCTCAAAAACATTTGGGAAGATTAGCCTGATGTGATGGTTCGTTTTCTTGGAAGACTTTCAACAAGGAGATTACCCATGGGATTTGGAACAGATATTCGGTTCAAGGGCCGTGCCATGGCTTTGGCAGGCAAGCGAATCAAGGTGGGAATGGATGCCCCCGACTTTCGGTGCCTCGTGGGCCTTGAACTAATCAGCCTTGCCGACACACCGTCTGGCATCCGGATATTCAGCTCTGTGCCCTCGCTGGATACCCCTGTTTGCAGGCTCCAGACCATTCGACTCAACAAGGAATTGGAATCCCTTGGCCAGTGGGTTTCCTGCTACACCTTCAGCCTGGACCTTCCCTTTGCCCAGCAGCGCTTTTGCGATTCTGAACAAATCACCAATCTGACCGTCGTATCCGATGCCTATGACCGCAGTTTTGGTGCCAACTATGGCACCCTGCTCGAAGGTTTGCCTGTCCCCCTGCTGACCCGCGCCCTCTTTGTGCTGGACAAAGGCAACATCCTTCGCCACGTCGAATATGTTGCTGAATTGACAAATGAACCTGACTATGACAACGCCTTGCGCGTGGTCCGGCAGTTGTTGGACCAATAAGGCATACACCCCGCATCCATCACCGGTCAGGGCCCACAACCCGCGGGGATTGGCCGTCGTTTGATTCTGGGCAGCCACATACAACAGCCCATGAGGCCTGCCAACCCGAACAGCGCCAAGGTACCCGGCTCAGGTACCGTGTTCGCGTAAACGATCATGGCGGAAGTCACCGGAGGAGTGCCTCCAAACGCGGACCAGCTTGAAAGATCATTGGAATAGGCCAGGTTTTGCCCCGAAACATTCACAGCACTGTCGTGCAGGTTGAAATAACCCTGGGTGATGCCGCTGCCATCAAAAACCAGCACATAGTCCAAAACGGACGAATCGATCAGCCACGGCGTGGCCGTGTTGTTGGAAATGCTGATCTCTGTCGGGTTGGCCGTGACACCCAAATTAAGACTGGCAATGCTAATATTGTTGGTCGAAAATAAAGCCGTTCCGGTTGGCGTGACTAAACCACCGCTTCGTGAACCCTGAAACAAACTCAGTTTGAGGTTGCCGGTCAGGGTGCCACTGGAATTTGACAGATAAGCTTGCACCCGGAACAACTCTAATGCGCTTCCTGTGTTGTTGGTAAAACTCTGCCCCCAGGCTTTTGAGCTGTTGGCCCCTGGAACGCCGATTCCGGAATACGAAGTCAGGTAACCCGACTGTGTCCCGTCATACGGGCGAACCACATCGGCACTTGATGTTTCTGAGCACGCTATCCAACAGAATAGGGCAGTGCACCAAAATAAATTCCGAATGGAAAGAATGCCTATCAAAGGTTATCCCCTGGTTCAATCCACCCGACTGTTCCTGAAAGCCTGCCCCCAGGCCTCGCGCGTGGAGGCGATTCTCCACCCGGCATTCCCCTCCCCGGCAGCGCGCGCAACCTCAATCCACCCACCCAGGCCCGCAGGGTCGCCCCATGCCGCCCTGCCCAGATAGGCTTCGTAATAACCGTTCACCTGCTTGCCCAGATACTCGTTGCTCGCAAGCAGCGAATCAATCACCGCCTGCGCGCCCAAACGCCGCACGGCCTCCGCGTGGCTCGCAAGCCCATCGGGGTCGGCCTCCCGCCCAAGCACCTTGGTGTAAAGCTTGGAAACCAGTCCTTCCGCACCCGAAGTTCCTTCGGCAAACTCGGCGGAGCCCAGAATAGCTGCCTTCACCCGGCTTTCACCAACCCCGTTTGCCAAGGCCCTGGTGAAAGCCTCCCTGCCCCCCTCATCCGGCAACCGCCCCAGAAAATCCTGGTAATAACTCGCTACTTCCTGATCCGCATTCTCGGGGCTGATCCAGATGGCCCGTGCCACATCTCCCAGGGTTTTCCCATTTTGGACCTGCACCAAAAACTGCTCCAGGCCAGCCGTGTCCGCCGGCCGGCCCAAAAGGCTCTCATACAGGGCATTGATCTCAAATCGTGTGGTCAGGTCGGGGTCCGGCTTCGGCAGGGCCGACGAATGGTGCTGGATGATCAGCCATTGGCCATCCACCAATTCATAATTGAAGGTGTACCGGGCGGCGATCAACCGGAAGGGCTGCCCCTCCGGGGTCACGGCAAAGGTGTACAAACCGGAATTGTCAGCCAGAGTCCCTGCGGATTGGATGGCGTAATCATCCAGCCGCACCTCCGGATTCAGCGCCAGGAACTCCACAAAATACTCACGGATCGCCTCGGGAGTCCGGCGGGGGTCGTTGGCGATCGTGGGTAGCAAAACTGCATCCTGGGCATAGAGGGCCACCACCCGGTCCGGATCACCCGATTGCACCGCCTGGCTCCACTGGTCAAACAGGGCCAACACCTCAGCGTTCGTCGGCGCGGCCGGCGTCACCCGCGCCTCCAAAGGCTCAAGCCTTGGTAAACATAAAAGCCTGGCCTCGGAAAGCCTCAAGCTCAATTCATTCAGCATGAAGTACCCCAGAAATGCCAAATCTGGCTTGTTGGTTGATCACCCCTTGGGGTTGGGACAACCAACGTCATTTGGCTACAGAATTGTAGTGCTAACAAAACACTTGTCCCTGATATTAACTTCAGGCCGTTCTCTTCCAAGCACGCAAAGATTGGGATGGCTTCTGTCTTTCCAGGCACCTGGTCCACAATCTTACCGCGCTGGCATCCCGCACGCATTCAACGTGCCCCCACACATCCAGGGCAACGTGTTGTACCTGGGAAAAGTCCCCGTCAATAAGGACCGATGCGGCACCACGGTTGCGCTCGCTGCTGAATAGGTGAGTGGGCGCCGTGGCTTCCCCTCCCCGGTAGCATAACAAGGCCAAACGGCGGAATGCTCGCCGGATCCTGCGCGCTAAAGCAGGCCCGGGAGAGAAACCAATTCCCCGCATCAGGCGGTCCAAACCCATCAATAAGCAGGATGCGGCCAGGTGATTCAGGGCCCCGGTCAAAATACCCCTTGGCTCGGGAGGATCCACCATGATGCATGCTTCCACGTTGGATCCTCTTGCTACCAGCAAACGGGTTGCCTCAAACGCCAGCAGCGCTCCAAGTGAAAAACCGCCCACACGGAGAACCGGAGGCAATAAGCCGGCCTGCCCAAGGAAATCCCGGGCCATGGACTGGATGGTTGCCTGCCCCCATATCACTGGGTTGTTCAGGCAGCGGTCACAGTCCCAATGCCAAACTGGTGTCCGCCTACCAACCTTCTCCACCACCGCCCCGATCCCATCCCCAAACCAAAGGATTCCGTGGCACCCCACCGGTTTTGGGTATTCGCCGAAAATCCTCAGCCCGGTAATACCGGCTCTTTCTTTTCCAAATACTGAATCTTCAGCACGATTAAGTGCTAGGAGGTCCGCAACGGACAAGGGCTTTCCGGTGATCTTTTCCACGGCCACGGCAAGTTCGTGCCATTCTAGGGAGTCTAATGACTCGCCAGCTTCAAGAACTGGCCTCGTGCAAAAACCTGATCGAACGCTAAGCCTTTCAGCCACTCGCCGGGCGATCTGCTCCAACCTTTCGACATCCCGATTGGTTTCAAGGACAAGATGGCTGTTCTTGACGTCTGACAAGGCTGCGGGGTCCGCCTTGCCATGACGATTGTGGGGAAGTGACATCACTGAAACCAGTCGGGCAGGGACCAGGTATCTGTCCCTCAAATGTGCCACCATCTCCCGGCGCAACCCGGCGAGGTCAAGCTTCCTGTCAGGCCGTCCCACAAGCCAGGCAGTCGACTCCCGCATGTCTCCTATTTTTTCCAAGGCAAAATTTTGGACGGCAACATGATGGGTAAGGAAGCTTGCAAGCGGCTCGGTGTCCAGCCACTTGCCCCCTCGTTTGACCATCCGTCCTGCCCGGCCGGCGATTTCCAGTTTTCCTGCGACATCCAGACGGGCAACATCCCCGGTCATCACACCGTTTCTTTTGTCAAAATCTTTTATTTCGAAATCGTCCCCCTCCGCCGGATCAAGGTAACCCTCCGCCAGATAATCCGACGCCACATGAAGCAAACCCATTTCCCCGGGAAGACTTGTTGCGCCACTTTCAGCGACAAGGTGCAGTTCCTTCCCCGCAACGGGTTTGCCTGAAAATGGACCGTATGGTTCAAATGCTGTTTTGATCTGGATGGCCGCGACCCCGAACTCGGTTCCGCCCAGCGCGTTCAGCACCTTCCCTCCCGGTGCGGCCCACCGGGCGAAGATTGGCCAGTTTTCGGCGGTCGGTGCCTCACCGGTCAGGCTGATCCATTCAAAACCGGCATGACTGGCAGGTTTTTCAGCCATCCCCTGAACCTGGCTTGGGGTTGCGTAAAGTACGCGCCCGCTGGGTGGACATTCGCCAGGTTGACCCCACCACTGGTGACAACCGGCTAGCAGACACCCCAGCAGTTGCTTGGTGGATGCCCCAAAAAAAGGCTGGATAAACGAGGCACACCTATCCCTTTCCGAAAGCCCTAGCAGCTGGGCATACGATTGGGCCTCAAAATATGCCTGCTTCCAACCACGGACAACCGCCCGGGGAACACCGGTGCTCCCGGAGGTAAAATAAATTCCGTGCCAACCTGGCGGAGACCGGCGCGCCAACTCCCGAAAATTGGCACCTTTGGTTTCCAATTTTTCAGCGGTATCGCTAAGTAACCCTTGGACCAGAAAACCGGCCTTTCCAAAGACACTTTCCCGCAATCTTTTGTCTTCCCCGATAGACCTTGGGCAAAAAGGCACAATAGTACCTCCGGCAAGCCAGGTGCCGACCGCCCAGGCCAGGTATTCACCCCCTCCTACACCCAAGGCGACAAAGGGAAAGTCCTTCCAACCGGGCATATCCGCCAAATAGCCGGATATGCGCCTGGCCCTATCGTTCAGGCAATGATAGGTCCATGTCTCATCCCCCACCGTCAGGCACGCAAGGCGATGAAATCGGCTGACTGTTTTTTCCCAAAGCGCCTGCCATTCCGGCCGGGGGCCAAGCTCCTCGACCCACCATGGCGGATTGAGGCTCATGCCGCCAGTGCCACGGTAGCCGCCCGCAGGGTGCCAAGGGCGTTTACCACAACGGTGCCTCCCATTCCTTGGCCAATTTGAAGGGCGATGCGCGGGTCAGGAGCCCGGGCTGGAGCCAACCGGTCCAGACCCAAGGCCGGGTCTGTGTTCCCAGGCCAGGGTGGCAACCGGCCTTCGGAAAGGCCGGTTGCCAGAATGCTCGCATCCACAAGCCCCATGGCTCCCAGGCAGTGCCCGGTGGTTCGTTTAACACTGCTGAGCCATGGAAAATCCTCACCGCATGTTTCCCGGATCGCATCCGCTTCCACCGCGTCAAAGCGCGGCGTTCCTGTGGCATGCAGCGAGATCCAATCCACTTGCGATCTGCCCAGGCCACGTTCCAGATCATGGCGTATTTCCCAAATCAGATCCCTCAAGGTGCATCCACCGGGCTCAGGCGCCACGACATGGTAGGCCTCGTTCGCGGTTTTGCCCGCCAGCCACTCAGCGATACCCCTTCCGCCCCTGTCCCGCAAATGGGACCCCGATTCCAGAATCAGGCAGGCGGCACCTTCCCGTGGACGCATGCCAGACCGACCCGCGCTCAAGGGACCCGTGTCGGGATCCTGTTGATTGGCAGACATGCTGCCGTTGCGCCCCATGGCCCTGCGCAATGCTCCCTCAGGGCGCGTGTCGGCCGCCACCAGCACCAGCGCCTCCGCCATCCCGCAGCGGATCAGGTTACCACCCAGGCAAAGCAGTTGCGCCCCGGTGGCAGAGGCGGCATTCAGAGACAGGCCGGCACCACCCAAACCGAACCGCAAGCCTACGACGGTTGCGGTGGCGTTCCCGCGCCAGCGCGACAGGGCATGGGGGCCAGGATCGGAACCACCTGCCACATCGTGTGCAAAACTGTCCAGCCCGCCGAGGGAACTTCCCGCCAGGCAACCGAATTCGGGGTGCCGGTGGCGCCGGCCCTCCCCGCGCAGTCGGTTGCGGCAAACGCTCAGGCCCGCGTTGGACCAGGCTTGCTCCGCCACTGCCAATGCCAGCAATTGGTGACGGCCCAAAATCGCCGCCTCGGCCTGGCTCAGGTGTGCTAGGTCAATCAGTTTCTCAACGGGGGTTTCAGAATCCGGAAGCGCGTTGCCTTGATCAAGGGCGTGCCAAATGGCCTCAACTCCCGTGGTTCCGCTGCTGAGCGCGGCCATACCTGTCAAATACACCCGCTGGTGAGAATCGTGGCCATTCATGATTCCACCGGTCGCAGGAAAAGGATATTGGACTTAGAATTTAGTCCAATTCATTTGATCGGCAGATAGGTACAGATAATTTTTCTCATTATTATTCCTTAATCCCGCTCATATCGTGCATTGCAGCTACCGTAATTTCAATTTTTCGTTTGATGTTCCCCCGGCAGTAAGTGACACTATTTCCATTCAGGTTTCAATAACACCTATCACCCCCGGATCACCAGCTCCATCTCTTGGGGGATCCCCTCGGCAACCCGGCTG
>CAWUOE010000153.1:0-7561 GCA_963923355.1 uncultured Gemmataceae bacterium
GCCTGGCCGTACCCGTTGCCTGCCGCGCGCGGCAGGCAACGGGTACGGCCAGGCGTGCGGGCACCACCTGTTCGGGGTGGCCAGCGCGACCGCGGCGATGGCGTTGCATGACCTGATCAAGGCGGGCCAACTGAAGGGGACCGTGCGCTTTTATGGATGCCCCGCCGAGGAGGGGGGCGCGGCCAAGGCGTTCATGGTGCGGGAGGGATTGTTCAACGATGTGGACGCGGCGCTGCACTGGCACCCGGGCAGCCGCAACGCCGCGGGCGACGCCTCGTGCCTGTCGCGCATCGCGGTGAAGTTCCGTTTCCACGGCAAGGCGGCGCACGCGGCGGGATCGCCCGAGAAGGGGCGCAGCGCGCTGGACGCGTTGCTGCTCACCATGCACGCGGTGGAATTGTTGCGGGAGCACACTCCCGAGGGCACCCGGCTGCACCACACCATCACGGCGGGTGGCGGGGCGGCGAATGTGGTGCCGGAGTTCACCGAGGGATTTTTTTATGTTCGGCATCCGAAAGCCGAGGTGGTGGCGCAGCTCTGGCCGCGGTTGAGGAAGTGCGCCGAGGCCGGGGCACTGGCGACGGAGACCCGGCTGGAGGTGGTGCCGCTGGGTGGCACGCTGGAGATATTGCCCAATGACACGCTGGCGCGCGTGACCCGGGAGAACCTGAAGGCGCTGAACGATCTGGCGTACGACGCGGGCGAGGAGGCGTTTGCCGCGCGTTTGCGCGAATCGTTCGGCGAGAAGGCGCCGCCGACCGAATCGATTCGCGAGGTGAACGACCAGTCGGGCAAGGTGACGAACGGCTCCACCGATGTGGGGGATGTGTCGTGGGTGGTGCCGACGACCGGGTTTTACGCGGCGACCTGGGTGCCCGGCACGCCGGGGCACTCGTGGCAGGCGGTGGCCTGTGGCGGGACGACGATCGCCAAAAAGGGGATGGGCCTGGCTGCCCGCACCCTGGCCGCGACGGCGGTGGACCTGATGACCAACCCCCAACTGATCGAGGCCGCCAAGGGGGAGCAGGCGCGCCGGAAGGACGGCAAGCCGTACACCCCTTTGATGGAAAAAGATCAGAAGCCGCCGCTGGATTACCGGTTGCCGGGCCGGAGGGTTGCCGGGGAGTGAGAGTGGTGGAACAGTTAAGTCTTCGGGCGGTGGCACAGGGTGATCTGGAGTGGATGTTTCGGCTCCAATTGGATCCCGAATCGAACCGGATGGCCGCCACCCACCCCCGCCAGCAGGCGGATTTTTTCAACCACTGGCATGGGATACTGAAGGATGCGGAGGTAACGCCCCGCGTCATCCTGCTTGGGGGTGAGCGGGTGGGATGCGTGGCCGCGTTTCCCCGCGACGGTCAAACCCATGTCGCCTACTGGATCGAGCCGGCGCACTGGGGCAGGGGCATAGCAACCAAGGCCTTGGGGATATTGCTGGAGGAAGTGCGTTGTCGCCCGCTACATGCCACGGTGGCTGTCACCAATGGGGCGTCTTTCCGGGTGCTGGCCAAGAATGGATTTGAATCCCAAGGTCTGCGCGAGGTGTCAGCCAGTGAGCGTTATCCCGCGCACACCGAAATCTTGATGAAGTTGGCATAGCCGAAGACCCTTGGGATTTTGTGGGAAGGCCGTCCACCGCGAAGTAGACGGCAATCAGGACTGTGCCGCGCAGTTTGGAGAGCAGATGCCATGTCGGAAGAGTCATCGACCCGCGCCAACTGGCTTTCCGGTCAGAAAAAAAAGGATATGGAGCTGCTTGCCCGGCTGAAGGAGGCCGAGCGGGAGAAAAAGGCACGGGTGGAAGCGGCCAAGAAAGAGCGGAAGGCGCTGAAAGCGGCCCAGCAACTGGAAAAGCGGAAGGCGGCTCAAAAAGCCAAATTGGCCAAGAAGAAAGCAGAGTGGTTGGCCGGTGGTCGTCAGCAATGGATGGAGAAACAGAAAGAAAAGCGGGCCAAGGCGGCGGCAAAACGTGCAGAACGGTTGCGAAGCAACCGGCCGGAATAATGTGAAACCCCTGGTTCCAGATGTCCTTGGATGCCCATAGCAGGACCTCCTCCCTCTCCCCAAATTCCTGCCAGTTCAACTGAGATCAGTTGGATATTCATCCAATCGATTTTCTCAAAAAAACCTGAAAAATGCCGTTGCCTTGATGGGCTGAAAAAGCCTATCCGTCCCGCCGGGGGAAGGTGCGCCTGGTGGGTGCGTGTGCTCCGCGGAGTGGCAACGATGCATTGGCGTCTGGCGACTGTGGTTGCTGTGTGGCTGTCAGCCGGGCTGGGTCTTGTGGCCTGCGCCCAGGACGCTTCCGCGCAACCGCCCGCGGTGGAAGAACCCAACCCGGTGGCCGAGGAAATCGATCCCGGCTTGCCGGATGAAACCAACCCCCCTTGGCGATTTTGGTTGGGACTGGAGGCTCTGGGTTGGGCCATCACCGGCCAATCGATGCCAGCGCTGGTGACCGGGTCGCCGGCGGGGACACCGCGGGATCAGGCGGGGGTGCTGGGGGCGCCAGGCACCACCACCCTTTACGGGGATGACACGGTTGGCGGCGGGATGCAGGCCGGCTTGCGGGTTTACAGCGGCCTCTTTTTGAACCAGGCGAAGACGTGGGCGGTGGATGGTTCTTTTTACACCCTGTATGGGGGTGACACGGCGTACCTGTCGCCGGACGGGCCGATTGTCTCCAGACCGTTTCGCGATCCGGGCAACGGCGAGGCCAACGCGGCGCTGGTGAGCTATCCGGGCGTGATGGAGGGGAATGTTTCGGTGGAGACGGCCCAGCTGTTTTACGGGCTGGATGTGAATTTCCGGCGGAACCTTTTTTCCTCCTCCACCAGCCGCATGGATCTGATCGCCGGTTATCGGAACATGGGATTCAACGAGGGGTTGGGGGTGTATGAGTTCATCACCCGGCCCGATGGCTCCATCGGGTATTACATCGGCGACGCCTTCAACACCACCAACTTCTTCAACGGTGGCCAAATGGGTTTGGCGCTATCCCATCGCCGGGGGCGCTGGATGGTGGACGGGAAGGTGTTGCTGGGATTGGGCGGCACCAGCAGTCGGGTGTGCATCGATGGCAGCACCACTTACCTGTATGGCGGCGGCGCCTATTACACCATGCCGGGTGGGTTGTTGGCCCAGCAGACGAACACGGGGGAATACGAGAAGCAGACCCTGAGCTTTGTGCCCGAAGTGGGACTGCGGCTGGGGTATCAGGTCACCAGCCACATCACCCTCACCGCCGGCTACACCTTTCTCTACTGGACCGGCGTGGCCCGGCCGGGAAGCCAGATCGATTCAACGCTTTCGCTGGACCCCACCAAGAGTCTGGGCCGCCCGTCACTTCCGGGGGTGCAAACCACGGATATCTGGATCCAGGGGGTGTCGGCGGGGCTGGAGTTGCAATTTTAGTCTGGTGCGATGAAGCCTCAGGCGAGGATGCCTTTCACCACCTTGCCGTGGATGTCGGTGAGGCGGAACTGGCGGCCCTGGTAGCGGTAGGTCATGCGCTCGTGGTCGATGCCGCACAGGTGCAGGATGGTGGCCTGGTGGTCGTGCACATGCACCGGGTCGCGAGTGATGTTCCAGGCGAAATCATCGGTGGCGCCATGGACATGGCCGCCCTTCACGCCGCCGCCGGCCATCCACAGGCTGAAGGCGCGGCCGAAGTGGTCGCGGCCGTTGGGCTTGCCCTCGGGGCCCTGACCGAACGGAGTGCGGCCGAACTCGCCGCCCCAGACCACCAGCGTGTCATCGAGCATGCCGCGCTGCTTCAGGTCCTTGACCAGCGCGGCTGAGGGTTGGTCGGTGTCCTCACACTGCTTTTCCAGTTGGGTGAACAGGTTGGAGTGCTGGTCCCAGCCGGAGTGCATCAGTTGCACATAGCGGGTGCCGCCCTCGAGCAGGCGGCGGGCGATCAGGCAGTGGCGCGCGAAACTGCCGGGCTCGTGCACCTGGGGTCCGTACATGTCTAGGATGTGCTTGGGCTCATTGGAAAAATCGAGCAGGTCGGGCACGCTGGACTGCATGCGGAAGGCCATCTCGTACTGGCTGATGCGGGTGTCGATCTCGGGGTCGCCGTAGTCGGCCAAGTGGGCGCGGTTCAGTTCGGCGATACCCTCGAGCAGTTTTCCGCGCGCGGAGCGGCTGACGCCCTCCGGATTAGTGAGATACGGGACGGGGTCACCGGCACCGCGGAATCGGACACCCTGGTAGCGGGTGGGCAGGAAGCCCGAGCCCCAGTAGTAGTCGAAGAAGAGCTGGCCGCAGGTCTTGCCCTTGTCGGAGCTGGTCATCACCACGAAGGCTGGGAGATTGTCGGTCTCGCAGCCGAGGCCGTAGGTGAGCCAGGCGCCCAGGCTGGGCCGGCCGGGAACCTGGGCGCCGGTGAGGAAGAAGGTGACGCCCGGAGCGTGGTTGACCGCCTCGGTATTCATGGTGCGGACCAGCGTGATGTCATCGGCGATGGAGCCGATGTGGGGCATCATGCTGGTGATCTCGAGTCCGGACTTGCCGTACTTTTTGAACGGCTTGATGGCGGGGACCACCGTGTATTTCTTGTAGCCGGCAGTCATGGTGGACAGGCGGGTGGCGCCGCGGACGCTTTCGGGGATTTCCTTGCCGGCCATCTGGACCATGACGGGCTTGGGATCAAACAGGTCCACATGGGTGGGGGCGCCGCCCTGCCACAGGTAGACCACGCGCTTGGCTTTGGGCGCGAAATGCGGATAGCCCCCCACACCCGGGACCGTGCCGGCAGTGGCTTCCCGGCCCAGCAGGCTGGCCAGCGCGGCGGTGCCAAGGCCCGTGGCCGAGCGGCCGAAGAAGGCGCGGCGAGTGAGCCGGTCGATCTGTCCACGGATGGGATGGCTCATGGCATCACTCCCGGGTCAGCGCTTCATCGAGGTTGTAGACAGCCAGACAGACCTGGGTCCAGGCGGCCCAGCGGGCTGGATCGAGTTGTTCATCGCGCGGGGCTGAACCGGCGCTGGTGGCTTTTTTCGCCGCGGCGGGGTCGCTTGAGAAAAAGTCGAGCTGTTGTTGGAGCATCTTGGCCAGTGCCGCCCTTTCAGCCCGGGCCGGCTGGCGGGCCAGCACCAGTTGGAACAGCTTTTCCTGACGGGCTGGGTCATCGGGAAGGGTGCGGATCAGGTTGGCTGCCAGCACACGGGCCGCCTCGTTCCAGGTGGCATCGTTGAGGGTGGTGAGCGCGTGCAGCGGGGTGTTGGTGCTTCCGGCGCGAACCCGGCAGGCCTGACGGCTGGAGGCATCAAACATGTTGGCCGGGCCGACCGTGCGACGCCAGAAGGTGTAGAGACTGCGACGGTAGAGGTCGGCCCCGCTGCTGGCGGGGTAGGTGAAATCGCGCTCCTTGGTGATGGCGAGGGTGTCCCAGATGCCGGCGGGCTGGTAGGGGTAAACCGGTTTGCCGCCGATACGCCGGTCGAGCAGGCCGCTGGTGGCCAAGGCCAGGTCGCGCAGCACCATGGCGGGCAGTCGCACCCGTGGGAAACGGGCCAGCAGGCGATTTTCAGGATCTGCCGCCAACTGCTCCCGGGTCACCTTGCTGGAACGCCTGTAAGCGGCGCTTGTCACCAGCAGGCGGTTGATTTTTTTCATGTCCCAGCCGTTTTCACGGAACTCGACGGCCAGCCAGTCGAGCAATGCCGGATGGGTGGGCAGCTCACCTTGCACACCGAAATCCTCGGCGGTGCGGACGAGGCCGGCTCCAAACAGGTTCTGCCACAGGCGGTTGACGGCGACCCGGGCGGTGAGTGGATTTTGGGGGGAGAACAGCCAGCGGGCGAAACCGAGGCGGTTTTTGGGGGCATCCTTGGGCAGCGGCGGCAGGAAGCCAGGGGTGCCAAAGGTGACCTTGTCGCCGGGCTTGAGGTACTCACCGCGGTTGAGGATGAAGGTATCGCGCGGCTTGTCATCGGCCATGACCATGACCTTGGGCAATTCATCATTCCTGAAGGCGTTGACCCGGTCACGGGCGGCTTTTAGTTTGCCGGAAAGTTCGGCGGCGACCTTCTGCTCGAAATGGTCGCGGATGGCTTTTTCGCGGTCGGCCCGTTTTTTCTCCTCGTCTTTTTGCTTGTCCTTGACTGTGTCCTTCAGGGGTTTGTCCTGGGAGCGGGCGAGGATGTGGTCACGGATGGCCTTGTCGGGGAATTTGTCATCGGCAGAGACTTTTTGTTCCCATTCCGATTTGCGCTTTTCGAGTTGGGAGGAAAGGTCGCTCACATCCTTTTCGAGGCTGGCCAGTTTTTCCTTCTGGCCGGGCAGGGGGTATTCAATGAACGGGGGTGAGACGCGGGTCTTGGAGGACTGGAACCCGGCCAGGCCGGATTCGGAGAGCTGGTTGAAGCCGGCCATGAGTCCGTAGTAATCGCGCATGGTGAGCGGGTCGTACTTGTGATCGTGGCACTGGGCGCAGGCCAGGGTGAGGCCGAGCCAGTTGGTGGCGGTGACATCCATGCGATCGAAGTAGATGACAAAGCGCTGCTCATCGGGGATGGCGCCCCCTTCGCCATTGACCAGGTGGTTGCGGTTGAAGGCGCTGGCCACCTTTTGCTCGGGGGTGGCGCCGGGCAGCAAGTCACCGGCAAGCTGCTCGGTGGAGAAGCGGTCGAAGGGCATGTTGTCGTTGAGTGCCTTCACCACCCAGTCGCGCCAGACCCACTGGAAGGTGTCGCCATCCTGCTGGAAGCCGTTGCTGTCGGCATAGCGCGCGGCATCCAGCCAGGGCAGGGCCTGGCGTTCGCCGTAGTGCGGGCTGGCCATGAGTCGGTCGACCAGTTTGTCGTAGGCTTTGGGATCGGTGTCGTTACTAAACGCCTGCACCTCGGCCGGGGTGGGTGGCAGTCCGGTGAGGTCGAGTGACAGCCGGCGGATCAAGGTGTGGCGGTCCGCCTCGGGATTGGACTGGATACCTTTGGCGAGTTGGGCCGAGGCGAGAAAACGATCGACCGGGTGGCTTATGCCAATGGTCTCGGGCACGGGTGGACGGACGGGCGGCACAAAGGCCCAGTGTTCCTCGAACCTGGCCCCCTCGGCGATCCAGCGCTCGAGCAGGTTTTTCTGCTCGGTGGTGAGCTTGCGGTTCGACTTGGGCGGGGGCATCAAACGGGTGGCGTCGCCCGAGTGGATGCGGTCGATCAGGGAGCTTTCAGCGGGCTTGCCGGGGGTGATGGAGCCGGAATCTTTCTGGCCCTGCAACGTGTCGAGTCGGATATCGGCTTTCCGCTGGTTGGCATCCTGCCCGTGGCAGTAGAAGCAGTTTTCCGACAGGATGGGCCGGATGTCGCGTGTGTAGGAGATTGGGGTGTCGGCAGTGCCGAGGATGGCACTGGCAAGCACCCAGGCGGGCAGTGTGGGCATGGGGAGGGCTCCGACTGAGGGAGACTTCCATTAAAACGAAAAAACCGCCGTCAAGGAACGGCGGTTCAGTCGTGGGTTCGAGTGGCAAGGCCGGGGGATCAGCCCAGTTTCCAGGGGGCCCGGTAGGCTTTTTCCACCATCTTGGCCCTGTCTCTTATACACATCTGACGCTGCC
>CAWUOE010000154.1:0-7531 GCA_963923355.1 uncultured Gemmataceae bacterium
GGGTGGTAATGGACGGGACGCGCGTCATTCCTTCCCACTACACAGGCAAATTGGGAATACCCAAGGCGCGCCCGTCAGGTCGGGTTTGGATATTCAGGGTTTCAACTCCATCACCCGATCAATTGCCCAAACATTCCTGCGTGGGACCTCAAAGCGACCTCTCAGCCCAAGCCTGTTTCAGGCGGCTTTGCACCGGACATTTCGTCCCGAATGGTGGCGCTCCTGAAATGCGATCTGAAATGAAACCTACATGGCTGATGGATTCAACAGGCGAAGCCTGCGCCAGGCTGGAGGATACCCGCCTTGCCAAAAGGCTGCTGGATGACGCCGGGGTGGAAATCCGCACCGCCCATCTTGCGTGCCTGGCTGCCTCCTCCCCGCTGGCTGGCACCCGGCTCATACCATCAGCCCTTTCAATGGCTATTTCCCGTGGTTTTCCAGCACTTTTCTTCTCCCGCCCAGCGGAGGAAGGGCCGGATTGGAAAGATCGTTTGAATGCGCTCGGGCTACAAACTGAAATCGCCACGGCGACCATCTACGCCGGGGGACCGCTGTTTGATAACGCTCATAAAATCCCATGGCACATCAACACTTCGGAGATTTGAACCATGGTTTCAGAGAAAACCCGGAAGCATCCACATAACCGTGCCCCCCGGGTGACCCGATTGGCGAATGAAATACTCAGCCGCGTCAAAATAACCGACGGACCTTACTTCAAGTCACTTTCAGACGGGTCCATGACTGTTGAACAATTCCGGTCCACCCAGGAGCAATTCTTTTTTGCCGTGACTTTTTTCCCAAGGCCAATGGCCGCACTGGTTGGGAGAATTCCCGACCCCCGCCACCGTCTGGACATCCTGCACAATCTGCTGGAGGAACATGGCGAATTCCGCGAGGATGCATTCCACCACACCACTTTCCAAGAGTTCCTCCGCCGCGTGGGAAGCGACCCGGCCCGTCTGAAAGCCCTTCCCGTTGCACCCGCGTTGAGGGCCTTCAACAGCGTGCTTTCAACCGCATGCATTCTGGACGAACTCGAGGTGGGTTTGGCGTGCATGGGCATTATCGAGCACGCCTTCGCGGCTATTTCTGCGATCATTGGCAAGGCTGTTGTGGCCCGCGGGTTCCTGCCTGCCGGCCAACTTGTCCACTACAAATTGCACGCCGAGGTGGATGAACGCCACGCCGAGGAATTCTTCGCGGTGGTGGAACCGCTTTGGGATGATTCAAGGAGACGATACTTCATCGAGGAAGGCCTTGAGTTGGGCGCCTACATCTTCGACAGGCTCTACAGGGACATGCTGCTGCCTGTTCCGCCAATTTCCGCTCCTGCCACCCACCACCCAACCTGAACCAAGCCAAAATCGCCTGCTTTCACCCCGCCGAAACCAAGGCTAGAATCTAGCCTGTGCCATCAACGATTTTTCCTCGCCATTTTTCGGAGATCGACATGCGTCCATACCTTTCCAGGGCAGCGGTGCTGGCTGTTTGCCTGGCAACATCCTCGATGGCATTGGGCGCCGAGCACCTCAAGGCACTGATCATCGACGGCCAAAACAACCATGACTGGAAGGCCACCACGCCGATTCTTCGAGAATCCCTTGAGAAATCAGGGCTTTTCAAGGTGGATGTCGCCACGAGTGGGCCCAAGGATACCGCGGGTTTTCATCCAAAGTTTTCCAGTTACGCCGTGTTGGTGTCGAATTACAACGGGAAGGCTTGGCCACGTGACACCCAGACCGATTTCGTCAACTTTGTCAAAAATGGTGGCGGCCTGGTGGTGGTGCATGCCGCCAACAACTCTTTCCCCGAATGGCCCGAATACAACGAGATGATCGGACTCGGTGGCTGGGGTGGCCGGAATGAGAAAAGCGGACCCTACATCCGATTCGCGGATGGCAAGGTGGTGCGCGACACCTCCAAGGGAAACGGTGGAAGCCATGGTGCCCAGCACGAATTCGTATTGCAAACGGCGGATGCAGATCACCCCATCATGAAAGGGTTGCCAAAAGCTTGGCGCCACACCAGCGACGAGCTGTACGACCGCCTGCGTGGCCCAGCCCAGCAATTCACCCTACTTGCGTATGCCAATTCAGCCAAGGCTACCGGTGGAACAGGACTCAACGAGCCGATCCTCTTCACCATCGACTACGGCAAGGGCCGCGTCTTCCACACCACCATGGGACACAGCACCGTGTCCATGAAATGCGTTGGCTTTCAGACCACCCTCAACCGTGGAACGGAATGGGCCGCAACCGGAAAGGTGACGCAGGCCGTTCCTCCCGAATTTCCGGGCGCAGAAAAGGCACTGCCAACTCGTTAACGTTCAGTCTTGGTTTTTCCCGTCCGTTCCCAGGTTCGATCGCATGGACAATACCCTTCTAGGCCCTTCCTGGCCCCCAGTTGCGCGGCCAAGACGCCTTCGCCGTTCCCCCTGGATCCGTTCCCTGGTGTCGGAAAACGCCCTGTCCACTTCCGACCTCATCTGGCCTGTTTTTGTCCGGGAGGGATCAGGCATCCGGGAACCGGTGACCAGCATGCCGGGAGTGGAGCGCCTGTCCATCGACCTGCTGCTGATTGCCGCTCGCGAGGCCGTGGACTTGGGCATTCCGGCATTGGCACTGTTCCCGGTGACCCCCTCCGAACGGAAAACACCCGATGGAGTGGAGGCCCTGAACCCGGAAAACCTGGCCTGCCGTGCAATCCGTGCCTTGAAACAGGAGGTACCGTCACTTGGTTTGATATGCGATGTGGCGCTGGACCCCTACACCTCCCATGGTCAGGATGGGCTGGTGCGCGACGGGATCGTGGTGAACGATCCCACGGTAGAAGTCCTTTGCAAACAAGCCGTGACACAGGCCCGCGCGGGCTGTGACGTGATTGCCCCCTCCGACATGATGGATGGACGGATCGGGGCAATCCGCAAGTCGCTGGATTTGGCAGGATTCGACCAGGTGGCCATCCTCAGTTATGCGGCCAAATACGCCTCCGCGTTTTATGGACCATTTCGGGACGCTGTGGGTTCCGCTACCAATCTGGGCAGTGCCGACAAAAAGACCTACCAAATGGATCCTGCCAATTCAGACGAGGCGCTGAGGGAGGTTGCCCTCGACTTGGCCGAGGGTGCCGACATGGTCATGGTGAAGCCCGGCATGCCTTATCTGGATATTGTGACCCGTGTGAAACAACGATTCGGCGTCCCCACCTTCGCATACCAGGTTAGCGGCGAGTATGCGATGATCTCCGCAGCCGCAAGGAATGGCTGGCTGAACCATGACATGGCGGTGCTGGAAAGCCTGTTGGCCTTCAAGCGGGCCGGGGCGGATGGCATTTTGACCTATTTCGCACCCACTGTGGCACGTTTGCTGAACAAAGGCTGAATCGTCCTGTCCGTCACCCGAGGATGGTATCAATCACTTTGCCCCGGGTGATGGGGAACGGCCTGCCCTGGGGGTCCTTGAACTCCGTTTCAGGGTTGATCCCCATCCGTTCAACGACGGTCGCCCACAGGTCTTGTGGTTCCACCCGGCCGTCTTTGGGATGGGCCCCAATCTTGTCGGAGGCCCCGTGCACCACCCCGCCTCGGATTCCGCCACCCGCCAAGGCGGCCGAAAACACATGCCCCCAGTGGTCACGTCCCCCGCCCGCGTTGTGTTTGGGCGTGCGTCCGAACTCGCCACACCACACCACCAACGTTTCCTCCAGCATGCCCCGCTGGTGCAAGTCTTCCAGCAAGGCCGAATAAGCCATATCCATCACAGGCATGAGGGGCGATTTAAGCCTTTGGGCATTTTTGTTGTGGGTATCCCACGCAGGGCTGTCATCCGTGTCGCCTGGCATGCGGCACCAGTTGACCTGGATGAACGGAACCCCGGACTGCGCCAATCGTCGGGCCAGCAACACGCTTTGTCCCCATCGATTCTCCCCGTATCGGGCGCGCAATGACTGGGGTTCCTCATCCAAACGAAAGGCCCGGCGCGCGGCGCCCGAACGGATCAAATCCAGCGCGGTGGAAACTTGCTGTCCCCGCTCGGTCCACAATTCGGGCGCAAGTCGCTCCAGGGAACTTTCCACGCGGTCCAGGGATTTGGCCAAACCGGCGCGATCATTCAAACGATCAACCGGAACCTCGGCGGGTAAAGTCACCCCACCCACTGAAAAACCAGGCTCCTGCGGCATACAGGGCAAAAGCCAAGGATCGTGTCCTCTCCCAAGGAAACCGGCGTCCTGACCCGGCCATGGAATACCACCGGTATTCCAGATATGCTCCGGCAGGGTGACGCTGCCAGGCATGCCACCCGGGCCACCTTTGAGCGCCCGTATTCTGGCACCCACGCTGGGCCAATCATTGGGAGCCCCCAACTTGGCGTTCTCCACGTTGGTGGGGGCGTGCGGAACACCGGTGATCATCCAATAACCGCTGGAGGAATGGGCGTTGTCATTGGTGGACAACGCACGCAAAACCGCCACACGGTGTGCCAGAGCAGCCGTCCTAGGCATCAGTTCTCCCACCCGAAGACCCGGCACGCTGGTGGGCAAGGTGCCAAAAGCACCGCGAACCTCGGCGGGAGCATCCGGTTTGGGATCCCAGGTTTCGTGTTGTGGAGGGCCGCCCAGGTGAAACAGGACAATCACACTTTTGGCCCGAACCGGACGGCCGGAATCGGCGCGCAACTTCCCGGAAAAACCCCGAACAGATCCGGCAAGAGCGGACAGACCGCCAAACCTCAGCCAGGCCCGCCGGGATACACGGTCACACAATCGGGTTCTGCCAAGGGAATCATGGAATTCCAGCATGGAAGTACCCCCGGGAAGGGTTCACTGGACCACAGTGGATCAGTCAAACACCGCCGCAACAGGTGGGAACGGCTGCAGACAAAACTTTAACCCCAGCAGTTTGGTGGGGCAATAACACACGCTGATCTATTGAAACTTATCGGCTCACACACGCTGACGGGATTTGTGAACTTCGCGGGCGCGGGTCACTTGGGCCCGGACCAACCCTTCCATGCGGCGAAGGGCTTCCTTTCTGGGCATTTCCGCCAAAGAATGACCGTCAACAGGTTCGCCAAACGCGACCACCACATTGTGACGGGTGTGGCGCAGGCCCAAGGGGGAAAAACCCCGGATTCCCTTGCTCATGGGAAGGGACTCATGGGCCCCGGCAATGCCCACAGGCACCACGGGCACCGGGCATCGCTTCAGGAGAAGGTGGACGCCGGGTTGAAAATCAACCATCTCGCCGTCCATGGTGCGCGTTCCCTCCGGGAATATCACCAGGGCTTTCTGGTTCTCCAGCAGGGTTATGGAATGGCGAATACCATCCCACCCCGCGCTCTTCTGGTCGATGGGAATGGCGTTGATGCTTTTGATCAGTTTCGCGAAGAATCGGTTGTTGAAAAGTGTCTTACGGGCCAAGTAAAACGACCGGCGCTGCAGGGCCACACCCACCACCGGAGGGTCATAGAAACTGGTGTGGTTGGGCAATAATAAAACAGGCCCCTTAGCGGGTACCCGCCACGCATCCACCGTTCGGATGTCATGCAGGAGGGTGAAGTAGGCTTTGGTGAAGTAGTAGACAATGTTGTACCAAAGGGCATCCTCGGTGGTGATATCCACCTCGGAATCCACAACTGGCGGCAGCTTGTGGGGTGCGTTCATTGGGCTCCAACCCCGGCCAGCTTGCGCCGGACCTCGTTCTCAAGTCTGTCCACTACCAAATGCTGGGATAGGGTAGTTGTATCCACCAAGATGGCATCGCCGGCTGCGCGCAACGGCCCGGTCGCCCGGTTGCAGTCCCTCTGGTCGCGTTCGATGATGCCGGCCTCGAGTTCAGCCAGCGACGGCAGATTGGCTGTGCCACCCTTTTGCATTTCTGCCAGGCGACGCCTCGCCCGTTCACCCGGGTCCGCAGTGAGGAAAAATTTGCAGATCGCATCCGGGAAAACCACGGTGCCTTGATCACGGCCTTCAGTCACGTAATTGCCGGATTGACCGATCTCCTTCTGCATTCGCACCAGCCATTCCCTGACTGCGCTTTGGGACGCGACCAAGCTGCTCGCCGCCGTGACTTCCACCGTTCTCAGTTCCTGATTGTCCACTTCGCGCCCGTTGAGTGAAACTTTGCCATCCTTGATCGCCAGCTGAAGGCTTTCAAGGCGGCGGGCCAATTGCTCTGAATCACCCAGCAGCTTTTCACGAAGGGCTGCCAAGGCAACAGCTCGGTACATGGCTCCAGTGTCTAAATAATGAAATCCGAGCCTTTCCGCCAACAGGCGTGAGACTGTGCTTTTGCCAGCACCGGCGGGTCCATCAATCGTTATCACCATGCCAGCGGCCATCAAACAGTGGTCTCTTTGCTGTAATCCGATCCCTATCCGGGGGGTGTCGGACAATCGCTGGAACGGATCAACGCGGGTAAATGAAGATGGTGAAAGTCTCGGCAGTGGCCAACTGTCGAGTCACCTTGGGCTGAATCACCCCCAGTTCATTCGTCTTCACCTCGTAGTGAAATTCCCCGGTGGGCATTCCGGGAATCGTAACCGTTTGGCCTGCGTCAACGGTGTAAGGGGTGCTGTTAACCAGAACCTCAGCCTTTTTGTTGGTGCTGTTCACCAATTTAAGGGTGCCAACGGTTGTGGGCTTCACCGGGACATCCGTGGCAGGCTTGGCGGCGATGGTCGGCTTGGGCTGCTCGGTGGCGGAACCAGTCGAGGGGTTTCCGTAAAAGGAACGTCGCTCGTCGGTTTTCAAGGCATTGAGGGCGCTTTCCAGACGCGCAATGGCATCCTTCAAGTTGAGGACTTCGTTTTCGACTTTGGTCAGCCGGCGAGAATTCTCACCGGATTTGTCCGACGCCTGTAAAGCCTGAAGGGCCAAAGTCAGGTCACTGAGCTGCTTCTGGATCACATCCAGCTTGGTCGGTTCGGGTGAAGGCTGTGCAGTTTTGGGAGGTGCTGTTTCCTGCCCTCGGCCACCCAGTGCCAGCGTCAGGGCCAGAGTGGTGATCCAGATGGCTCGCATGGATGAATCCTCCCACAAATACAGGTGGATTCACGCTAAATGAGCAAAGGCTGGCAAGCAAGGACTCCTCAGGTGGAATCGGTAAGCTGGCCCAGCCTATTTTTCCTCGGTCCCATGGCTTTTCCGATTGGGAAAAAAATGCAGGCGACTGCCATTGAGGCGCCGCCCACAGACAAGAGATATCTTTCCGTATATTTAGGCAGCTTCCCGGTCAGCCAAGGAGGAAAATTCGCCTGCCTGACCGATTTGATACTGCATCAGGTAGGCGTCTTCCCCTGAATCATCAAAGTAGGAACGCAAAACCTTGAGGGCCTTGAAACCCTGACGACTGAAAAACATCTGCGCTGCCAAGTTGGTCTCCCGGATTTCCAAGGTCACCTTGGTTCGCCGGTGGCTGGAAAGCTTGGCAAGCAGCTTGGCTATCATTTGCAATCCAACTCCCTTGCGGCGATACTCAGGCATCACCGCAAAGTCCAGAATATGAAGCCGGTTTTTGTGGAGTTCGTAA
>CAWUOE010000155.1:0-7528 GCA_963923355.1 uncultured Gemmataceae bacterium
ATTCGGCTACACCGGGCGGTGGGTCATTTGCAGCCTGAATCCACCAGAGCCTTCATGGCCCTTGCCCTCCAAAATGTTCGCTGGGAGTTGGCGGATTTGGCCCGGGAAATGCAGCGCCGCCAACAAACCCTGTCGGCCGGTGATTGGTTCGGTGAGGTGGCCGAGCCTGTGAATAGGACTGGGGAGCCTGGAAGCCTGCTGGAATGGAATCATTTTCACACCTTGGTTGGTCAATTGCCTGATGAGGAGCGCGAAGTCTTTGACGCCGTTTATTACGGTGGGGCGACCCAACAGGAGGTGGCTGACATGTTGGGTATCTCGGATCGAACCGTGAAGCGACGCTGGCGTTCCGCCAAAATTCTTTTGGGCCAAGCCCTCGAGGGTGAATGGCCCAAATTCGATTGAGGCACTTCCAGTGCCCACTGATTTCAACCACCCTCGACTCAAGCTTTCGGCCCACCAGCTCGAAATACTCGATGATTTGTTGGAGTCGTGGGAGGAGCTCGAAAAACGGGGAATAGCACCCGATCCTGTCGACCATTGTCGGGAATACCCCGAACTTTTGCCAGCACTGCTATCGCAATTAAAGGCCCTGAAAGATACCGCTTGGCTGGACGAGCCCCCCGGTTCAGTCGCCGCTGGCCCGGATGAACTGGCGGCCGGTTTGGAACTCATTCCTGGATATCGTCTCTTGGAAAGGTTGGGCTCCGGGGGGTTTGGGACAGTCTGGCGGGCCATGGGGCCGGGCGGTGTGAAGGTGGCCTTGAAATGCCTCTGGATGGGCGAGCAAAAGTCCAGCCATGAATGGAAAGGTCTGGCAAACCTGAAGGAATTGCGCCACCCACATCTGCTAGGGTTGTTCGGGTTATGGGTTTCGCGGGGTTGGTTCGTGGTGGGGAGTGAGCTGGCTGACGAAACCCTTGCCAATTGGCAAAGCCAGGAGAATGGAAACCTGGTAAAGCCAAAACCGGAGCCTGTCAGACGTTTACTGGAGCACCTTCGGGAAGCGGCGGAGGCTTTGGACTTTTTACACCAGCAGGTTCCCCCCCTGGTCCACGGGGATGTCAAACCGGAAAACCTCCTATTAGTTGGCGGTCGTTGCAAGGTGGGCGATTTCGGGTTGTTACGCCGCGTTGTGCAGGGTGACCTCCCCCGGGATGAGGGGGTTACTTTGGCTTATGCGGCTCCTGAGATGTTGTTGGGCAAACCAAGGCCCGCATCCGACCAATATGCTCTGGCGCTGACATTCTGCCATCTGCGTGGTTGCTTTCCTTTCTCGCAGCGGGGGTTGGGATTGGCCCAAGCACATTTGAGTGCCACGCCCGACCTCTCCGGATTAACCAGGCGAGAAGCCGAGGTCATTTCCAGGGCATTGTCCAAACAACCGGAAGAACGTTATCCCACGTGTATCGCATTGATACAGGCTTTGGTAAAGACAACCGCCGATCCATTAAACAGGGCCCAATGGCGGTTGACGCGGGTGGGAAAAGTTTTTAAACGGCTCCTGATTGCCAGTTGTTTTGCTGCCATTGCTGTCGCGGCGTTTGCAACTTTCCCTCGTTCTTCCCCTTTGGAACAACTTTCCCCGGTGCTCGTGCAGCCGACACGTATGGTGGGGGGAGCAAAGCCCGCCAAAACCAACACTGTTTTACTTCGGATTGAAAAACCAGACCAGATGTTGGCGGTGGAAGATGGTGGCACTGTGTGCCGTTGGTTGGTTTCCAAAGGTTTGTGGGAATCGAAGCCGGTAGCCACCCATCGTTTGTGGGCCAGCCTGGAAATGGTACCGGGTGAAAACCATGCGGTTGGAGGGCAGGGTATCGAGCCGTTTCTTGTTCAGGAATGGGACACCTCCACTGGTCGGATTGTTCGGGAATATCCTGGGCACAAGGGCCTGGTGCGTGGCCTTGCCGTGAGCGAAGACGGGGCCCTCGTCGCATCGGTCAGTCACCAGGGGGCGATTCAGGTGAATCGCCGGGCCGACGGTGCATCGGTGGTTCGCTTCGTTCAGGAAAAGAAAGAGTTCAATGCTGTCAAATTCACTGCCCAAGGGGATGGGCTGTTGGTGGTTTCTGGGGATGGGCGGGTGCTTTTCCACCGTTTGGGGGAAAAGGAAATGCGGACCCTCCATTTTCAGAAGGGTGTCCAGTTTTGGTCTCTCGTCCGTTTGCCAGGAACAAGCCGTTTTTTGGTAGGTGGCACCGATGGAAGACTGCTGGAGGTGGACCCGGCAAAATCAGTCCCTGTAAGAACTTTGTTGGAGATCGGCCAGGCGATAACCGAACTGGCGGTGAATGCAGATTCTGGATTGGTTCTGGTTGGGACAGGGCAAATCAAATCAACACTTCCAGGAGGGGATTGGGATGAGCCTGGTCAATATCCCTTGATTTTGGTGAACCCTGCCGAGGGTAAAGTGTTGGGTCGTTTTGAGGGTCACAAAGCCATCATCAGATCATTGGCCTGGAGCAACGATGGCCGGAAGGCCTTTTCTTCTTCGCTGGATGGGGTGGACTATTGCTGGACGGTTCTGGGAAGGATGCCGAGGAAAAACTGATCAACGAACCACTTCCAGCACTGCCACATCACAAAGCCCTAAAGCTGTTTCCCCGAGGAGTTTTTTCGCACTTTTCTGGTATTCCTCAGGTACCAGGGGGAGGTGGGGTATGGCGCACCGGATTTCACGGCTGACCTTCACAAAGGGGGGCAAAAGTTGCTTGAGCCCTTCCAGCGAATGACGATGGGTACAAAGCACCACGGTCCTTGGGCGTGACAAGATGTCCGCACGGAAGGCGTCAAAATCCTTGCTACGGAAATGCCGGATATCCGCTTTGTTAAGTTGCCAGGAGATCGAGTGACAGGGTCTGGGATATGCCACTAGGCCCGTTCCGGTGGTCCTGAGCTCCTGATCCAGAAACAACATCACTTGTTGATCGGCCAAGGGAGACCGCAATCGGGCGTAGGTCGGCAACACCAGGTAAATGCCGGCAAGCAGAATAGCGCACCAGGTGCCCACCCCGAACCTCCACCAATTGGTCGGGATTTCCTGGGCGGCATATCCAAAGACCAAGGCTAAGGCAGGAAACGCTGGCAAAACGTAGGTCGGCAGTTTGCAACCTGAAAGGCTGAAAAATCCGATGCATGCTCCTGCGCATAAGCCCCAATAGCCCAGCGCGGCCGTTCGCCGGTTCCGTTCCTCGTCATGATTGGCTGAAAAGTTTTTTATAAGCGGGATGATCAGGAAAGAACCGGGCAGAAGGCCAAGGGCAAGCACGGGAACATAAAAGAAGGTGCCACGCACGTGGTCGAATGGTTGCAAAAACCGAAGGACATGGTGTTCCCACAGGTAATGGCGCAGAAAGGTTGGATCTCTCCAGGCCAGACACACATGCCAAGGTAGTGCTATCAATCCGGCAAACAAGCCGAAACCGAGCCAGGCTTTCCAGGTAAGGAAAGCGCTTTTTGGCGCAGGAATAAGCCAGCGGTAAACCCAAAAGGGTGATGCGATCAGTAACAAAGCGATGGGGCCTTTGGTCATCAGGCCCAAGCCTGCCAGGCAGGTGGCTGTCACCCACCACCCGCGGTGGAATCGATCACGCCCACCCGCCATCCACAATGCGGATTGCCCGGCGAATATTACCAGGGTCAGCAAACCGTCCAGCAGCAGCAACCTGCCCATTCCAACCAAGCCGGGGGCCAAGGCCAGTAGGACTGCCCCGCGCCAAGCGATGTTTTCGCCCAGGCTTTTACGGCCAATTGCGTAAGTCAGCAACAGCGTGGCAAAAACAGCCAGGGAAGGAACCAGCCTCGCTGCCGCAATCGATTCTCCAAAGACCTGGTAGCTGCAGGCGACAGACCAATAAAACAGCGGCGGTTTGTCATAGTAGGGCTGCCCGTCCAAAAGGGGCACTGCCAAGCCACCCGAAGCGAGCATCTCGCGGGGAATCTGGGCATACCGGGTCTCATCCGGTTCCAGTAATGGCATCTTCAAGCCTGCCAGGCAAACAACCAAGCCCAAAGAGGCCAAAAACATCCAGCGGGGCAAGCTTGTCCGGTCAGTTGTTCCGTATGTCCTTCCCGGGAAAAGGATATCCCCGAAGAGAAGCCGCAGCCATTCGGCAAGGGATGGCACGGGTTGACTGGCTGGAGCGGACATCAAATCTACCTGGAGGGTTTCATTCGAAGGCTCATGGTGCCAAAGGGTGTTAATTTGGGTCAACCGGGAAAGGATGTTTTGTTCTGGCCATGCACCGTGAAAAAGCCTTTCGGCCGGTCCCTCCCGAGGGAGAAACCGGCCGAAAGGGGCTTCGCTGGCCTGTTGGCTTTTGCCCGCTTGGACTAGGGGGCGACAGCCGGAGTCGGGCGGAAGGTGGTTTGCAGTTGCTCCTCTTCCTCCTGGATGACGATGCGGGGCGTGATCATCATCAGCAGGCTTGTCGTTTCGCGGCCGTACCCGGTGTTACGGAACAGGCGATTGATGTAGGGGATCTTGCTGAGGATCGGGGTGCCGTACTCGTTGCGGGCCTCGCTCAGCCTCTTCAGGCCGCCCATCAGAACCGTGCCGCCATCGGGAACTGCGACGGTGGTTTGGACCATGATCGACTGGATCACGGGTTGCTGGATGAGCTGGGTGAAGGTGATCGGGTCAGCCGGGTTGATCTGGTTGATACCGGGCTGCGGGAAGATCGGCACCACCACCGGGAACAGGTTCACCGGCCCGGGCACCAGGTTCTGCATCACGATGTTCGGTGACAGGCGCACGGTACGACGGTCGGCCGAGATGATCGCCTGGATGGTGAGCTGGATACCGTTGAAGTAACCCTGGGTGCGGGGTTGGAAGGTCACGTTGCCGTTGGGCAGTGTTTCCACACCCACATCCATCACGAAGAACTGGGTGTCACCCACATTCAGCGTGGCGGTCTGGCCGTTGAACAGGGTCAGCTTGGGAGCCTGCATCACATTGGTGCGCTGGTCGCCTTGGGCCGCCTCCATGAAGAGGAACACTTGGATGTCCGACAGGAACGCCAGACCCATGTTGATGCCGCCACCCGGTGCTCCGAAGTAGTTGCCAAACTGCGGGTTGGTCAGGTTGAACGAGTTCTGGTTGATGGGGATGTCCAGGTCCGAGGTGAAGGCACCGGCTGGAGTGATGCCACCCACCATGTTCCGGAAGTACGGGTCATTGATGTAACCGGCGGGCTTGTACTGGCCCGAGGTGATCATCGGCTCGAACTTCGCGGTGTTGCGGTCGGTCTTGATGTTCAGGTTGAAGTCGAGACCGATGCGCTCATAGAAATCCTCGGCGATCGATATCAGTCGGACCTCCAGGGCCACTTCCTGGTCGAGCAGTCGACGCAGGTTGTTCAGGAGGTCGGCGACCTGCTCCTGGATGTTCGGGGTCTGGTTGATAACCAGTGACATGGTCAGCGGGTAGTATTCGATCGTGCCGGATCCGCCCACCGTGCTCCAGGACTGGGGCTCAATGGTGGAGGTGATCAGCCGGATCAGGGCCTCCTCCGTGGTCTGGCCGTTTTTCTTGTTCCAGTTGCTGTCGGACTGGCCCAGATCGCCGCCGGTTGGTGTTCCCACGGGTTGGCCGCCCGAGAGCGACAAGGGGGTCTGGATCGGGGAGGGTTGCCCGCCGGGGCCGTTATTGTTTCCGCCTGAGGTGCCCGTGCCGCGGGTGATCAGGGGATTCATGCTGGTGCCGGACACCGAGCCGTGGTTTTCAACCGGCAGGATGAGGTCGGTCACCTGGTAGGTGACAGTGGACATCTTGCCCCGGGCCTGGCTCTCGGTGGTGATCTGCAGCACCTCATCCTTGACCACCCAGGTCAGGTGGACGTTACGCAGCATCAGGTTCAATGCGCTCTTCAGAGAGATCTGCTCAAGCTTCAAGGTAACCGGACGATCGAGGCTGATCCCTTCCTGCTCCAGTGCGGACATGTCCGGCACGATATTGATCTGGTACATCGCGCGGATGTCTTCCAGAACGTCCTTGAGGGGCAGGTTGTTGAAGTTCAGGTTCACCGACTGGTTCAGGCGGCTTTCGATCTCCTTCTCAGCGTTGCTCTTGCGCACCGGGGAGCTCAGAGCGGTGAGGGGCTGGCGCTTGTCACGCAAGTCCTTGCGGTCGTTGCCCACATCCAGCGGCTTTTCCGAGTTGAGGGAGGGCCCAACCTTCTCTGCATCATTCAAAGCCGTGAGGACCATGCTCTCACGGTCTGACTTGCCGCTCTTCACGGCGACAAGGGCCCGTTGGGTCTTCGCCATGTTGATGGCGGCCGCGGCCATGGCGTTGTCGGGATCCAGTTCCTGGGCCCGCATCGCGTAGCTTTCGGCCTCAAGGTACTTGCCTTCCTTGAAGGACTGGTTGAAGAGCTTCATCTGCTCGGCAACCTTCTTGTTCCGGTTGTCCTCGGCGAGCATCTTCTGGCCGATGACATTTTTCTTGTTGTTCTTGGCGGTGCCGTCCTGGTCGAGGAAGTCCTTCTGGGCCTTGAGCAGCTTGAAGTGCTGCATGCGGCTTTCCACCGGACGGCGGAGCTGGGCAACCTTGGCGGCGTCAATACCCTCCGATTCCACCTGCTCGATGTAATCGCTGAGCATGTCGAGGGCAGCATCCATCTCGCCCGCGCGGAATTTCTCGGCAGCCTCGCGCTGCACATCCAAACCGCGCTGTTGCATACGATCGAATTTCACCTTCCGCATGGCCTGGGCCTGGGCAAGGGCGTCCGAAGCTGGCGCGGTTTCTTCGCTACCTGAGGTCAGACCGGCTGCACCGGGCAGTGGCGGGGTGGTTGCCTCGCTGGCAACTGCGGTTGTTCCGCCAGCCTTGGGCGCTGCGCCGGCCGGCAGGTTGGCGCCGGTTTGGGCGATAGCCTCGCCCACTGCGGCCTGCATCCCAGGGGTGGTCATGATCTCTTTCAGGCGGCCTTGGCGGTCGGCGTCAAGGAGTTTCTCATTGACCGAGCCCATCAACACCCGGGCCTGGGAGTATTCGCGCCGGTTGAAGGCGCTGACCATGGCGTCAAAATTGCGGCGGCTGGAGAGGGCTTTTTGGTTCACCTCCTCGATATCAATCGAGCGAAGCACCGCGGTGGCATCCTCGGCCACGCCGTAAGGCCCTTGGAAGGCTTCTTCGGCCAAGCGACGGGCGTTAGCGGTCTGGCCGGCGCGGAGCTCCTGACGAGACTTGTCCAGCAGCGTCTTGCCCTGGGCGGAAGCCAATTCCTTCTTGTCAGCCGTGCTGCCTGGGGTACCAGGAATCGGCAGGGGAAGGGGCAGTGGCGGTGCGACGGCAACCGGTGTGCCTGCGGCATCCTTAGGCGCGCCTGCCCGGGCTTGTTTCAGCCATTCACGTTTGGCAACCACAGGTTGGGTATCCAGGCCGAAGGCCATGGCCAACTTGCGGGCCTTTTCCACTTCGGCGTCAGCCGTGGCGTAACGCTCGGGGTTGGAGCTGGAGCGGACGATGTCTGAAGCCTGCTCCAGGTGGGCCTTGATGGTCGCTTGGGCTTGCTGGTTGAGT
>CAWUOE010000156.1:0-7509 GCA_963923355.1 uncultured Gemmataceae bacterium
GGAATGGAGCAACCTCTCATGCATCGTTTGGCACTGTGGGCTGTGGCCCTGGTGGTGGCATTGGGCACCGCAGGTCGAGCCCAGGAATGGGAATCCCTCTTCAACGGCAAGGACCTCACCGGCTGGGAAGGTGACACCAAGCTGTGGAGCGTCGAAGACGGGGCCATCACCGGCAAAACGGATGGCAAATTGCCCTATAACAAGTTCCTCCTGCACACCGGCAAGCCGCTGGAAAACTTCGAGCTGAAGCTGAAGTTCCGCATGACCGCCGGAAACTCCGGCATCCAGTACCGTTCCAAACACCTGAAGGACAAAGGTGAGTTCGTGGTGGGAGGCTACCAGGCCGATATCGACGCCAGCGGTCGCTTCACCGGCATTCTGTACGAGGAGCGTGGTCGCGGCATCCTGGCCGAGCGCGGCCAGAAGGTCACCATCGGTGAGGGGGGCAAGAAGGAAGTCACCGGTTCCACTGGCGATGCCAAGGCGCTGCTCGATGGCATCAACATCAAGGACTTTCACGACTACCGCATCACCGCCGTGGGCAACAAGCTGACGCACCAGATCGACGGACGTACCCTGGTGGAAGTGGTTGATAACGACACCAAGGGCCGCGCGATGAGCGGCATCCTCGCTTTCCAGATTCACGTGGGCCCCGCGATGGTGGTCCAGTTCAAGGACATCCAGCTCAAGCGCCTGCCAGCCCAGGCAGGCAACGCCGGTGCCCGTGCCCCAGCCCAGCGGCCCCAGTGGATTTGGGCCGGTGTTCTCCAGGACAGGCAAAAGGTGTTTCTTCGGCGGGAGTTCAATCTCACTTCCGGATTGACCTCCGCCCGCCTTACCGCTACCGGTGACAACAAAATAGTGGTCTATCTCGATGGCGAGAAGGTCCTCGCCTCCGACAATTGGGAAGAACCCGTCGGTGTGGACCTCACGGAAAAACTGAAGGACAAGGTCGGCAAGCACGTCCTCGCCATCGAGGCGGAAAACTCTGATGGCCCAGCCGGTGTCGTCGCCAAGCTGAACCTCGAGAGCCCGGGTAAAAAGGGCGGCGTCATGACCAACGGTTCCTGGCAGGCCAGCACCGAGGCAGCCGATGGCTGGAAAAAGGTGGGCTTCGCCGCCACATGGCAGCCTGCCAGGGTGGTGGCCCAGGTCGGCGGCACCATGTGGACCTCGATCGATGCCAAAACGCTCGATGGCGCGGGCAAGGCCCGCGCGGTCACCAGCACCCCCGCCGACAAGCTGAAGGTGAAAAAAGATTTCCAGGTGGAGTTGCTTTACTCCGTGCCCAAGGAGCAGCAGGGCTCGTGGGTGAACCTGTGCGTGGATGGCAAGGGCCGGCTGATCGTTTCAGACCAGTATGGTGGCTTGTACCGGGTGGTTCCCGGCAAGCAGGGCGGTGAGACAACGGTCGAGCCCGTGCCCGCCGCCATTGGCGAGGCCCAGGGGCTGTTATGGGCTTTCGATAGCCTCTACGTCGTGGTGAACAAGGGCGGCAAATACGAGTCGGGCCTGTACCGTGTGACTGACAGTGACAACGATGACAAACTCGACAAGGTCGAGTTTCTGAGGGGCATTCCAGGCGGTGCCGGTGAGCACGGCCCCCACGCGGTGCTCCTCACTCCGGACGGCAAGAATCTGGTGGTGGTGTGTGGCAACCAGTCCAAACTGGTGGAGTTCAAGGACAGCCGGGTTCCCCGGCACTGGGGAGAGGATCACCTGCTGCCCCGCATGCCGGACGGCCGTGGCTTCATGGCTGGCGTCCTCGGGCCGGGTGGAACCATCTACCAGGTCACTCCCGATGGCAAAGAGTGGACCATCCTCACCACCGGTTTCCGCAACCAGTTCGATGCCGGGTTCAACCCCAAGGGGGACTTGTTCACTTACGATGCCGACATGGAATGGGATGTGAATACCCCCTGGTACCGGCCCACCCGCGTCTGCCAGGTTCTCAGCGGTGTCGATTACGGCTGGCGCAATGGTGCGGGCAAATGGCCCGCGCACTATCCCGACAGCATGGGATCAGTGGTCAATGTCGGTCCGGGTTCCCCCACCGGCGTTTGCTTCGGCACCGGCGCAAAATTCCCGGCCAAGTATCAGAACGCTTTTTTCATTTGCGATTGGAGCTACGGCAAGCTGTACGCCACCCATCTCAAACCGGCCGGCGCAGGCTACACGGGTGAACTGGAGGAATTTGTCTCCGGCATGCCCCTGCCCCTGACCGATGTGGTGGTCAACCCGATGGACGGCAACATGTATTTCACCATCGGTGGCCGGCGCACTCAGTCGGGCCTCTACCGTGTGAAGTACGTGGGTTCCGAATCCACAGCCCCCGCCCCCAATGCCGACGATGGCAATGAGGCATCCCGAGCCCTCCGGCGTACCCTGGAAGCGGGTCATCTCAATCCTGAGGCAAGTCTGCTTCCTCTGATCTGGACCAATCTCGACAACACCGACCGGGTCATCCGTTCCGCCGCGCGCATCGCCCTGGAACACCAGCCAGTTGATCGCTGGGCGGACAAGGCGCTGGCCGAGGCCAATCCCGCCAAGGCGATCGAAGCGTTGCTGGCCCTCACCCGTGTGTCCGCCACCGATCCGGCGCACCGCAAACCCGGTTCCAAGGAACCTTCTGCCGAGACAAAGACCAAACTGTTCGCAGCCTTGGAAAAGCTGCAGGCCGGCTGGGACAAAATGGGTGAGCAGGCCCGTGCCGATCTGTTGCGGGTCTACGCGATCCTCTGTGTTCGCTTTGGCACTCCGGAGGATGCCACCAGGTCCCGATTGGTCGAGGCGTTCGAGCCTCGCTTCCCCTCCGGTCAGCGTTTGGTGGACGGCGATCTGGCAGCCTTCCTCGTGTTTCTCCAGGCCCCCAATGCGGCCAGGAAAATCACACCCCTTCTGGCCACCGCGCCAACGCAAGAGGAGCAGATGGATCTGGCCCGCGCTCTCCGCATGCTGAAGGCCGGTTGGACTCCCGAACTGCGCAAAGCCCAACTCGAATGGCTGCGCAAGGCGCTCACCTACAAGGGTGGCAACAGCTTTGGTGGCTTCATCGCCAACATCAAGCGCGACACCGTGGCCACGCTCAGTGCCGAGGAGAAGGAGTCTTTCAAGGAATTGCTCTCCGACAAACCCGCTGTCGCCACCAACCAACCTGCCGCCCCGGCCCGTCCGGTAGTGAAGCAGTACACCGTTGAGGATCTCGCCGGCAAACTGGAATCGGGCCTGAAGGCAGGGCGCGACTGGGAAAAGGGACGTGCCCTGTTCGGCCAGACCACCTGCTTCAGTTGCCACCGCTATGCCAATGAGGGTGGAGCCCAAGGCCCCGATCTCACCGGCGTGGCGGGCAGGTTCTCGCCACGCGACCTTCTGGAAAGCATCATTGAACCCAGCAAATCGATCTCCGACCAATACGAGGCGGTGGTGATCGAGACCAGCGATGGCAAACTGGTCAGCGGCCGCATCGTCAACCTGAACGGGGACAACATGATGGTGATGACCAACATGCTGGATCCCAATGATCTGGCCAGCATCGACCGAAAGCGGGTAGAGTCGGTCACCTCCTCCAAGGTGTCCATGATGCCCAAGGGCCTGCTCGACACACTCAAGGAGGACGAGATCCTCGACTTGATGGCCTACATGCTGTCCCGGGGAGACAAGGAACATCCGATGTTCCGCAAATGACCGGGCCGTTTGCGGCCTGAAAGGCAATCCAATGGGCCGGGGCGCTTGCGGGCACCCCGGCCCATGGCTTTTACCGGTCGCGGGGAACAGGTAGCCTTTACAGTGTGCCAGAGGTTGAATGCGTCAGGCTGGTATGGGGAAATCCGATGTGGTTGATCCGGGCATCGTTGCGCAATCCGCACATGGTGGCCGCTTTTGTATTGATGATTCTGATCGTAGGCGGCCTTTGCCTCGTCAGCATTGCCATCGACATCTTGCCGGTGTTCAAGGCACCGGCGGTGCAGGTGCTCACCTACTACCCAGGCATGCCTGCCGCCACCATCGAGAAGACCATCACCAACCGCATCGAACGATGGGTGAACCAGGCCCCCGGGGCCCGCTTGGTGGAATCCCGTTCCGTCCCCGGCGTGAGTGTGGTGAAGGTTTACTTCCGGGATGACATCGATCCCAACGAGGCGCTCACGCTGGTGAACTCGCTCGCGTTGGGTGCTTTGCCCAACCTCCCTCCCAACACGCTGCCTCCGGTGGCCTTGCCCTTTGATGCCACCGGCACTCTGCCGGTGGGAATCCTCACCGTCAGCAATCCCTTCATGGACGATGCCCGCCAGAAAGATGTCGCCCGCATCCAGGTGCGCAACATGCTGGGCGCGGTGGCTGGAGCCATCGCCCCCGTCGTGGTGGGTGGTCGCGACCGAAGCGTGATGGTGTATCTCGATCCCGCCAAGATGGATGCCCGCAACCTGGCGCCCATGGATGTGGTGGGTGCGCTCCGCCGTGGCAACCTCATGGTCACGCCGGGCACCGCCTACTTCGGGGGCGAGCAATTGCTGCTCGACAGCAATTCCATGGTGGAAAAAGTGGAGGAACTGAACGACCTGCCGTTGTCGTTGGGTGCACAGGCCAACCTGTACCTGCGGGATGTGGGCAGGGCGGAGGACTCCTCGGCCATCCAGACATCGCGTGTGCGCATCAACGGCAGCAACGAGGTCTTCGTGCCGGTCTATCGACAGCGTGGTTCAAGCAGTTTGTCGGTGGTGGACCAAACCCGCGCCAACATCCCTTCCATGGAGGAGCGACTTCCCAAAGGGACCAAGCTTGATCTCGTGATGGACCAGACCGTCTCGGTCCGGTCGGCCCTCCGGGCGCTGTTGGAGGAGGGTGCCACCGGGGCAGTGCTGGTGTCCCTGATGATCCTGCTCTTTCTGGGCAACTGGCGCATGACACTGATCGCCACGCTGTCCATCCCGCTTGCCCTGTTGGGTGCGGTGACGGGCCTGTATGTCACGGGCAACACCATCAATGCGATGACCCTGGCAGGTTTGGCGTTGGCCGTGGGCCCGCTGGTGGATGACGCAATTGTGGAATTGGAAAACAACCACCGCAATTACCACTTGGGCAAATCCAGGGTTCGAGCCGCATTGGATGGATGTGCCGAGGTCATGGTACCGGTGCTGGTGGCCACCTGCACCACGGTGATGGTCCTGGCACCCTTGGCTTTGTTGCCTGGCATCGGTGGTTTCCTGTTCCGTCCACTGACGGTGGCGGTGGGATTCGCCATGCTGACATCGTTCATTTTGTCGCGCACCCTGGTGCCCACCCTGTGTGCCTACTTCCTGCCCGATGAGCACCGGGGAGGTGGTGGCCATGCGGCTAAGGGATCAGGTGGCTGGTTTGATAGGCTGGCAAACCTTTTTCAGGCCGGGTTGGACCACCTCTTGGCCATTTACCTGCGGCTGCTGGACTTGTGCCTGGCTTGGCGCGGGCTGGTAATCGTGGCGCTGCTGTTACTCTTCGGCCTGTCGTTGACTCTCTTGGGGCGAATCGGCCGCGAGTTCTTTCCGCAGGTGGACGCCGGTCAGATCAGCATGCGCTTGCGCGCTCCTTCCAACCTGCGTCTTGATTCCACCGAGGCCCGGGTGAGGGAAGTCGAGGCATTCATCCAAGAGACCATTCCTGCCAGTGACCGGGAAATGATTGTCTCGGAGATAGGACTGAATCCGGATTGGTCGGCCGCCTACACCACCAACTCCGGCCAGCAGGACGCAATCATCCGCGTGCAGTTGAAGGGCAATCGATTGCGCAGCGCCCAGCAGTACGCGGCCATGCTGCGCAGCGGTTTCAATAGCAATCCCGCTTTCAATGATCTGCGTGCCGATTTCGACACCGGCGGCATGATCTCCACCGCGCTGAATATGGGATCTTCCTCGCCCATCGACATCGAGGTGGAAGGGGGAACTCCCGAACAGTCTGCCACCTTGGCCCGCACCATCCGCGATTGCGTGAGTCCCATCAAGGGCACGGCTGATGTGCGGGTGCAGCAGCGCGACGACGCGCCCTATCTGGTCCTGGATGTGGATAGGCAAAAGGCAGCCGAACTGGGGCTCTCCACCGAGGATGTCATCCTGCAGGTGGTGGTGGCTTTGAACTCCAGCGTGTCTGTGCAGCGCAACTTTTGGGTGGATTCGCAAACCGGCAACCAATATTTCGTGGGGGTGCAATACCCGGAGGATGTGGACCGACGCCTGGACGATGTGCTCGGTCTCCCGGTCAAGGGCTCCTCACAACCCGTCGCGGTGAACCTGGGCACGGTAGTCACTCCCCGGCGCAAATCCGGCGCGGTGGAGGTGCACCATGCCGGGCTTCGCCGCGTCTCCAATGTGCTGGTGAACACCGATGGGGTGGACATTGGCACAGTGGCACTCGAGGTGGAGAAATCACTCGCAGGGTTGCCAGTGCCCGATGGCATGCGGGTGCGCCTCAAGGGTGAATTCGAGCGGATGAACGAGTCATTCCGCATGCTGGCCCTCGGCCTCGCCTTGGCCGCGGCGCTGGTTTACCTGCTGCAGGTGACCCTGTTCCGCTCGTGGATCGGGCCGTGTGTCATCATGTTCACGGTGCCCCTCGGCTTCATCGGCGTGCTGTGGATGCTGTACCTGACCGGCACCACGTTGAACACCCAGTCACTCATGGGGGTGATCTTCCTGGTTGGTATCGCCGTGAACAACGGTGTGCTGCTGGTCGAATTTGCCAACCGGCAGCGGCAGGATGGCAAGGCGGCCCTGGAGTCAATCCGCCTGGCGGCTGCGACACGCTTCCGTCCAATCCTGATGACCTTCCTGGCCACCGTGTTGGCATTGGCACCCATGGCCATCGGCACCGGGCGGGGCAACGAGGCCAATGTGCCGTTGGCTCGCGCGGTGGTGGGTGGTCTCATCAGTTCCACATGTCTCACTTTGCTTTTGGTGCCGGTTTTGTACACCCTGTTGGTTCGCCGCAACCCAAAGGTGAATCCACAACTGGACAGTGAACTGGCCTGAGGAGAATTGCCCATGCGGAATCATTTAGGACTTGCGGGGTGGGCCTTGGCGCTTTGCTCCAGCGCGGCAGGTCTGGGATTCACCTGCTGCCTGGGTGTTGCCGTGGCACAGACCACAGTCTCGGCGCAGGGTACAGGGCCTGAAATCCGGGTTAAAACCACACGCCCAAAAACGGGTACGGATCTGTCCGTGAGCGTGGAGCAGCCGGCGGAGGTTGCACCTTACTATCGGGTGGAATTGCAGTCCCAGGTCGCAGGTACGCTGAAGTTCCTTGAAAAAGACATCGGTGACAAGGTGATCGCCGGGGAGCGGCTGGCGGAAATTGAACCGATGGAACCTGTGGGTGACCGCAAGGCCAAGGGCGTGGTGACTGCACCCTTTGACGGGGTGATCGCCCGCCGGTCGGCTGACCCGGGCACCTTTGTGGCCAATCCCGCCATCGTCTCAGGGGTGCCGCCCCTGCTGGTGGTGGAACGCACCGACATTGTCACGGTGTCCATGCGGGTAC
>CAWUOE010000157.1:0-7490 GCA_963923355.1 uncultured Gemmataceae bacterium
AAGGAGTATCGTCGGCAGCGTCAGATGTGTATAAGAGACAGACCCCCATACCAATCGTAGCAGGGGTGCCTTGCCAGATTGTTCAAAACACAGGTATTCAGGCAAAGGTTTTTCAGTAGGCATTCTTGTGACGGAAACCGTGAAAAACCGTCAACCACAAGATTTTCAAGTCCAGCCAAGGAGTCCAATGGATGATGTAATAGAGATCGTACTGAAGCCTCTTACGCAAGGAGGTGTTGCCCCGCCAACCGTTGACCTGAGCCCAACCTGTCAAACCTGCTTTCACCGCATGGCGGGCCATGTAAGTTGGAAGCGCCTGGCTGAATTGTTTTGTGAATACCGGCCTTTCCGGGCGCGGCCCAACCAAACTCATCTCCCCCACCAAAACATTCCAAAGCTGGGGTAATTCATCCAAACTGGTTGCCCGCAGGAAACGCCCCAAGGGTGTAGTGCGGTCATCCCCCTTTTTCGCCCAAACAGCACCGGTCGATTTCTCGGCATCTGCACGCATGGAGCGGAACTTCAACATCATGAAACTAGCCCCATTCAGGCCGCATCTTTCTTGCCTGAAGAGAATTGGGCCAGGACTAGTCAGCTTCACCAAAATCGCAATAGTAGCCAGTATTGGCGATATAATAATCAGGCCGAACAAAGAAAGAGCGATATCCATGAATCTTTTAAAGACAACATTGAGCCCATAGTAAGGATTTTCCCGCAAACTAACCAACGGTTGGCCATCCAAGTTGCTGACTCGTACAGTGAGGCCCGCCATTCCCGGTATATCGGGGACCAAGCGGACATCTGCAAAGGTGGAAGCCAGAACATCAAATACCCGGCGAACTTCACCGTGACGATTCATGGGAAGTGCCACGAAAACATGTCCAATCCTGTATTTCTCGATCAGCCTTGGCAAATCTTCGGTTTTTCCCAACACATCCAAATCGGAACATTGAGGCCCTGCCTGATCTTCAATGAACCCAATGGGGCGAATCCCCATCCAAGTGGTCCTCCTGAGAGACCTGGCTGTCCTACGGGCAACGCGGCCGGTTCCAACAATTAACGCGAACGAGACATCCCAGCCCGCGCGTCGAAAGGAACGGACAAGACTCCAGCCGCACCGGCGCCCCAACACCACCGCGCAGGAGGAAAGGAGAAAGAAAACCAAAAGGGCGGCTCTGGATTCGTAACCACCGCGGATCATGAAAAGGGCGGTGGCTACGAAAAGCGTCGCCAAAGCGGTGCCTTTTACAGCACCGACCATCTCCTCACGGAGCCTTCTCATTCGGTCAAATGTGTATTGCCCTGTCAGTTGAAAGGCCAAGAGGCCCAATCCCACCACCCACGGCAGGGCATAAAAACATTTCTCCAGTTCCGGGACATCATTCCAGAGTGGAATCCATCCGCTATTAAAACGAATCCAGTAACTGATTAACCAGCTGGCAGAAAGCAGGATTGCATCGCTCAAGACAAACCAAGAAACCAAAATCTGGTTGCTGCGGGCTATCATCCGAAACCGGCTCCCTGCCCACATTGGCGGGCTGAAACTTTAGGGATACCTTGTTCCAAGGTGATGATTCAGAGCAAGTCCAAACCAAAACCATGCGGAGCACCCATGACCAGCTCGCAGACCGACAACTTACCCCCCCTATCTGACACTTATGCCAATAACCTTTTATTGCGCCTGATAGCCTGCCCGGGAACCACAGGGAACGAGCAGCCTATCGCCAATTTGTTGCAGCAAGAACTGGTTGCCATAGGGGTGCCAAAGTCTGCGATTTTCCAAGATGAAGCCCACAAAAAAATCCCCCTGCCAACACCCTGCGGCAACTTGATCGTACGTCTTAGTGGCAACGCAAAGGGACCGACAATCCTTTTCAGCACACACATGGATACTGTCCCTTTGTGTGAAGGGGCCGTCCCCATCTTTTCACCGGACAAATCCAAAATCATTCCCCAGGGAAAAACCGCTTTGGGGGGTGACAATCGGACCGGCTGTGCGGTCCTCGTTCACTTGGCTGCCCAACTGCTGCGGACCGATAAACCCAGGCCAAATATCACACTGCTTTTCACCGTACGCGAAGAATCCGGACTTCACGGGGCAAGAAACCTCGACACGGCCTTATTGGGAGACCCGGCTTTTGGATTCAACGTGGATGGGGGAGAACCTGCCAAATTCATCCGGGGGGCCGTTGGCGCCGAACGATGGGAAGCGGAAATTGAGGGCATCGCTTCCCACGCCGGGGTCCATCCTGACAAAGGCGTTTCCGCCACGCTGGTTGCCTCCTTGGCATTGGCCGAGGCCCATCAGGGAGGATGGTTTGGCAAGGTTGTCCAAGGCAAACATCAAGGGAGCAGTAATGCCGGAATATTGTGCGGTCGGAACGGAGGATCGGTGGGAGACGCAACCAATGTGGTGACCGATTATGTGTTGATGCGCGGAGAGTCCAGGAGTTTCGATTCTGACTTTGCCAATCAAATCACCAAGTCTTTTGAAGGGGCGATAGCCAATGCCATCAAAAAAGTAACGACATCCGACGGAAAAACAGGATCATTTCGATTTAAAAGTCAGCAAGACTACACAGCCTTTGAAATCCCCGAAGACTCGGAAGTAGCACAACGGGCGATTCGAGCGGCTCGGATAGCGGGCCTGAACCCACGATTTGAATTGGGTCGAGGGGGCTTGGACAGCAACTGGATTGTCCAGCACGGTATTCCGTCACTCACCTTTGGTGCCGGCCAGCATGAAATCCATACGGTTTCGGAGTACGTGGATATGGGTGAATTCCATGCTGGCTGCCAACTCGCTTTGGCCCTGGCCCTTGGCAATTGATTTTCAAGGTATCCGTTTGAGGCATCTTACCGAGGAATCAGTGGTGCAGCCCAATTGATCGCGCTTGGGAACAGGCGCAGACCTGAGGACTGGTCATGCCTGCCTCGCGGGTCCCTCACCGCGGTGACCTCGATCCCCCTCTGCTCAGCGTGGTAGATAAAGCTCTCCGCCTGGGCGGCAACATTGAACTCATCATGGGCACCATAGCCCACGAAAATGTTCAGCTCTCCCGGCTGAAGGTTTTCTCGAATCATCACCTCGAGGGGGTTGATGCGGCTCATTCCCTCAACCGCCTGCTCGCCCCTCCCAAAGATAGGCACGAACAATTCACTGAACCGAAGGGTAAACAATTTGCGGCGTCCAAGGGCTTCATGCAGGCGCGGTTTCACGCGCAGGCCGTGGCTCTCCGGACGGAAAGGAGTCTTGTACCTGCCTGAATCATCCACGTGGCGCAAATTGAGCAGGGGCATGATGCTGATGATATTGCCGATGCGATCCCGATGCTTGATCCCCAAAGTCATGGCCGCGGATCCACCCATGGAGACTCCCATGAGCGCAGTCGATTCCCTTCTGGTATCGATGGAGTAGTTCCGATGGAGGAAATTCCAAACATCACCCATCAAATATTGCTCAAAGCATCCGGCCTTTGAGTCAGTCCAAAAACTCGCCACATCCCGCAAAGTGGCCCGACCATGAATGCTCCCGTCGGGGGCAGCCACGATGACAGGCGGAATTTTTCCGCAACTGATCGCATCATCGAAAGATTTGACCACCCCTTGCATGAAATACTGTTCATCCTGGGCGGCACCATGCAGGAAAATCGCCAAGGGATAATTTTTCTCGGAGGAATAGCCCGGGGGCAGGTAGACCAAAAGGTCCCTCTTTTGCCCCAGAGAATCAGACCAAATGCGATGATCCTGAAAACCACGGCGGGTGTAGGAGACCAACCGGCCGCGCAAATGACGGTTGACCCGCTCCACCTGATGGAAGCCAAGGGTCCAAGGGGGTGCTTGGCCCAAACCCACACCATCCACCCAAAAGGAAGCCAGCCAAATCAATCCATCCATTGGTCACCTTGGTGTGGAAACGATTTCTCACACCAAAGAATGGACCACGCTGGAAACGGGGGACTTGAGTCCAAATTCAGAAAAAAAGAAGTTTTATCCCAATCAGTTGGGGATTTACCGAAGATTCCATTTGGGACGGATAACTTTTAGCTTCAGAATCAGGCAGCCTTGGCCCAAAGGGATACCGCCCGTTCACCATCCAACTCACCCGCGATGTTGACGTTTAAAACATTTTCCAGTTCCACCAACGCCCGGGCCAGAGTTGAACCATCCATCACCCGGTGGTCCCAACTTAACCGAACGTCAACACAACCTTTTTCATCGATCTGCCCGTAATGGATAGCCGTGGTCAATATAGGGGCAACATTTAACAAACCTGCCCCGCGGGAACCTACAGAAGTCAGGCTGAATGTTCCGTAGTTATGGCAACGGCGCCGACCGAAAAGGTTGAGCGCACACCACCAAAACAGCCGCCGGATGGGCCAGGGAATTTTGGCGACTGCCATGGCCCGCTGGTGGGAACGCAGGTCATCCACAGGGGTTTCCATGTATTCCCGAACTTTTTCCTCAATTTCCCTGATGGAACGGTTCTCAGGTGCCCGGATCAGGCAAAAAAGGACCACATCCTCATCCTCTGTACGCCTTTCCACATTGAGTGCGACTATCGAATGGGGATGCTCATAGAAACGATGCCAAGGGAATTTGAGATAGCATCTGCGCAATGCGGGGTTATTGGCGCAAACCATCCCGTAAGCTTTGGCAAATAACGAGGTCCAGGCAGGCCGATTCGCTGCTTTTTTCCTTGCCTCAAAAAGTGGCCCCAAATTCATCCGGCGTTCGGCAATAGCAACCGGCACTTGCTGGCTGAAATGCATCAAGTCGCAAACCATTTTCCTAAACGGAGTGATTCCGATCCAACGGCCTTTGGATCTGCCCATGAAAACACTCCGATCTTGTTCAGGACTTTGCTAAATAACTTTATGTGGCAACATTAATCGCAAAAAAGCTTGGAAAAATAAACGCCAGATTGTGAACTGATAGCAATTTCTTAGCAATTTCGAATCCAGCGCTTGGATTTGTGTTCTGATTTAGGCAAGGTTCCAACCTCAACCGGGTTTATTTCTGCATGAAAGAGGAACCGGTCAGCAAATCTCTGAGCTAAATTTTTAGCCATTCCCCCAAATGATTTTTGGGTACAGGAAAGCTCCACAGTCAACACCAGCCGAGAGAGTGTGCCCTCCTCCAGCAAATTTCCTTGGAAATCTACCACCTCTGATTGGGTCCAAAGCCAATCTTCAATCGCCTCGGGATATACATTATTGCCTCGAATAATCATCATGCTATCAAGCCGTCCTAGAATACCTGCTTTTAGCCGTGGCCCGAAACGACCACAAAGACATGTTCCTTCCACCACCTGGACCCGGTCACCCGTGCGATACCGAACAATTGGCATCCCCCTTCGTGCATAAGAGGTGAGTACCAACTCCGATTGTGAAGTTTGTTCGCCATGGGCAGGTTTTATCCCTGGTTGCCCAGTCAGGTTCAATGATTCAATTCGGTACCAATCATCCAGCAGATGCAGTTCCCCCTTTGCCTGAGGGCATTCCATGGAAACGGGCCCCACTTCCGTCATTCCATGATGATCGAGCACAACGGCTCCCCAACTAGCCTCCAATCGAGCTTTGATACCTGGCATGGATGCACCGGGTTCACCTGCGAGGATTAATTTTTGGACAGGGCCTTTTGGCAAATCCAAGTCATTCATTTTTGCCAATTCAGCAAGGTGGGTCGCGTAGCTAGGTGTTGTCAAAACCACGGAAATATGGTGTTCCTCAATAAACCTCAACCGGGCCAAAGAAGATAATCCACCACCCGCCAAACAAAAGCGTCCTGAACGAGCCACAGCCTCAAAAGCCGACCAAAAACCCAGAAATGGACCAAATGAAAAAGGGAAAAACAAACGGTCCTGACCGGAAACTCCGGCTATCAGTAACAACTCATCCCATTGATCCAACAATCGGGACCAATCCCCTGCAGTATCACCCCACACCAGCGGGATTCCAGAAGTTCCCGAACTTTGATGAACACGCACTATTTCAGAAGCAGGGACGGAAGGGATGGTGCCATACGGTCTTGCTGTAGCCTGATTAGCCAGAATTTCAGATTTGGTCAGGTATGGAAGTTGCTCCACTGCCTTCCAACCTGATGCTTTGGTTGCGTTTGCCCAGCGTTCCACCCAAAAAGGACTTTTTGCCAATGCATCTAAAAGAGGAAGTAAACGGGAATCCGATTGGGTTGTAGCCATTCGCTTTTCCCGTTTCAAACCATCAAATCAAAGGGGGGCTAGCGTAATTCAAAGCAGAACAAAAGTTCCTGATCCCGCAAATACATTTTCCCATCCGCTACGACGGGATGGGTCCAGCGGCGTCCGCCGCTTTTGCGAATGGCTGATTCTTTAGGAAGTGTGAATTTGCCCATTTCCTTGTAAGCGGGTCCGTTCGCTTCAATGAGAGCAACCTCTCCCGAATCCTCTGCAAAAGCAATGACTTTTCCGTCCACCAGGATGCAATTACCAGAACCCAAGGCATTACGGCGGCCAGACCAGATAATTTTGCCATCGGAAAGGTTTTGGGCAGTCCACGCGCGCTTGGCATGAAAACCGATGACCCGCTCTCCAGAAACCACGAAGCCGCCATGGTTATTGGAAATCTCCTTGGCGGTCCATTCAGGCTTGACCTCGATTTTTCCACCCGACTCCGTGGAAAAACCAAGCAATGCACAATCTCCCCCATGTCCTACAGGGAGAAGCAACTTCCCACCCACAATCACGGGCGTGCAGGCAACAATATCTGGATAAGCCGCTTCTCGTTGATAGCGCCAAGCTGGTGCACCATCCTTTGCGAAGACGGCAACAGCACCGGATTGAGTCGCCACCGCATAGACCGGTTGGCCCAAGCATTCAAATGCGATCACCGATCCGTAGGTGGCTTGGTCTTTTACCTTTTCCGAACGCCAAATCACTTTGCCAGTGGCGGCGTTCAAAGCAGTGAAGAGACCTCCAGGTCCACCTGGCGCAATGACCAACTTGTCCCCATCCAAAAGGGGAGACCCGCAAAAGCCCCAGCCTTTTTTGGCAGGCCCTCCCCCAATCGGATTGACCTCCGCAGCCAAGTCGGAAACGGTATCCAATTTCCAAATCTGCTTTCCCGTTTCCAAATCAAAAGCAGCTAGAGTTCCCTGACTGCCTTGGCAATAAGCCAATTTTTTGCCAATTGTCGGTGTGGCGTTGGGACCACCGGACCAATTGTTGCCTTGAAAATCAAAAATGGGGCCGATGGGACTTGACCACAGCACCTTGCCTTCAGGGCTGATCTTGTGAAGGACCTCCTCCTTATCTGACGTTCCCATCAAGTAGGTGAATCCGCCTACGACAGCCGGTCCGCTAAATCCAGCTCCAGCTTTATCCAAAGTCCAGATCAGTTTGGGTCCCGACTTGGGCCATGAGGCCATAAGGCCTTTTTCATTAGACGTGCCATCCCGCTTGGGCCCCCTATGGCCCGGCCAGTCATCGGCTCGAACAGCTTGGATTGCCA
>CAWUOE010000158.1:0-7483 GCA_963923355.1 uncultured Gemmataceae bacterium
CGGTAAGGCTGACACCAAAAAGACTCTCTATGTCGGATTTGCCCTGCCCAACATCCAGCAACTGGTCAACACGCTGACGCTGGGGCTGGATGGGCGGGTGCACGCGATGGTGGGCGGTGCCGGTGGCGACATCCGCTGCCCCGAGGTGCCCGAGTTCCAGCTTTCCCTGCGGGGCAGGGCCTGCTCGTTTGACCCCGACCGGCCCGGCAGCCTGCGTGCCGAAACCGGTGGAGGCCAGTATGGTTTGGCTGCCGATCGTTTCGGCCACTGGTTCACCAACACCAACAGCCAGCACCTGCGCTACATCGGTTTGCCAGACCGCGTATTGGCAGGCAATCCCTTCCTGGCCCCACCCCCAGCCACGGTGGATATTCCCCAGCATGGCGCGGCCACCAAAGTCTTCCGCATCAGCGAGCCGGAACCGTGGCGCGTGGAACGCACCCGCCGCCGCGCCGGCGGCACCGATGCCAAGCGGTTCCCCACCACCGAACTGGTGCCGGGCGGTTACACCACCTCCACCTGCTCGCCATTGCCCACCGACGGCGGCCTGTTCACCGGCATCTGGCGCGATGCGGTGCTGGTGTGCGACCCCGCCAACAACCTGATCACCGCCGACAAGCTGGCCCCCAAGGGTGCCGGGTTCACCGCCACCCGGTTGATCGAGGGCGGGGAAGTGGTGGCCAGCAAGGACAACTTTTTCCGCCCGGTGCACCTGTCGTTCATGCCCGATGGCGCGGTGATGGTGTGCGATTTTTACCGGGAAGCCATCGAGACACCTCTCAGCCTGCCAGAGGACCTGAAGGCGCGGATGGGCCTTGAATCCAAGGAAAAGGGCCGACTGTGGCGCCTTGCCCCCGCCGACAAGGGCCAAGCCGGCCTGCCTGTTTTCCCTGCTGATTTGACCGGCAGGCTCGACAAACTGGGCAGTGAAAACCCGTGGGACCGTTTCACCGCCCACCGCCTGGTTTTGGAAAATCCAACCGAGGAAACAGTGCAAGGCCTGCGCAACCTGGCAGCGATAGACCCGAGACCGCTGGCCCGGGTTCACGCCCTGGCATTGCTGGCACGGTTGGAGGCCCTGGACACGGCCACCATTCTGACCGGGCTGAATCATCCGGAAGCGGGTGTGCGGGAGGTGGCCCTGGTTTGCCTTCCGGCGCACAAGGACAATTCCCCGTTGCCGGAGGGCCGAGCCCTGCAATTGCTGGAGGATGCCTCGGCCCGTGTCCGGTTTGAGGCGGCCGCATTTGCGGCCCGTAGTCCAGGCCACGAGGAAGCACTGGCCAAACGTCTCTGGCTCGATGCGGAAGACATCTGGATCGTCACCGCCGCCTGGAGCTCGGCTGCGCCTGACCTTTCCAAAGTTTTGGCGGTATGGGCCCAGGAGGCCAAGTCACACCCCTTGAACGCAGCCCGGATGAAGTTGGTCACACAGGCGGGCATGCAGGTGGGGGCACGGCCCCCAGCCGACGCTGTGCCCCTGCTGGCACGGTCGCTGGCCTTGGAAGCCTTGGCAAATCCCGCCTGGCGGGCCCCCTTTCTGCAGGGCCTGAGCCAAGGCATGCGGCAGGCCGGCCAGAGCATTGATGGCTGGTGGACGCCAAGCCCCGGCAGGGATGGCGGCAGCCAAAAATCACCCCTGGCAACTCTGGAGCCGCTGTTGCGCTCCGCGGCGGCAGTCGCCACCCAGACGGATGCCAGCGACAAAGACCGCCTGGCAGCCATCAGCACCCTGGCGCTGGCCCCCAGCACGGTGTGGCGCGATCATTTGGGTGACCTGCTCAGCAACAAAAACCCGCCGGCCATCCAACTGGCGACAATCAGCTCCCTTGCCGGTCGGAATGACACCCCGTTACTGGCGCAAACAGCCGCATGTCTTCCCAATTTGGCTCCGGCAGCCCGGTCGGAACTGCTGGCCCAATTGATCTCCGGCACCCAAGGGGTGCACAGTCTGCTGACCGCTATCGAGACCGGCAAGGTTCCGGTCGCGCTGGTGGACGCCGGCAGCCGGACAGCCCTACTGAACCACAGGCAGACCGCGCTCAAGGCCCGGGCCGCCAAACTGTTTTCCCTGGGCACCGGCGCGCGGGACGAGGTGGTGAAGCGGTACCAGAAGGCGGTGCTCGATGGAAAAACGGAAGGGAACCTTGTCCGCGGCCGGGAGGTATTCGTGAAAAACTGCGCCGCCTGCCACAAGACTGGCGACGCCGCCAACCTCGGCCATGTGGTGGGCCCCGAACTGAAGGCTGTGCTACCCGGCAAGGACAAGGCCGCGCTCATTCTCGCCATCCTCGATCCCAGCCGCGAGATCGACCCGCGCTACGCTCAGATGGTGGCTGAAACCAAGGATGGCCGCACCTTGGCCGGTTTGCTGGCGGCTGAAACGCCCGTGAACGTGACGCTGCGCCGTGCCGAGGGGATGGAAGATGTGATCCTTCGCACCAACCTGGAGTCCCTCACCGCCACCGGCAAATCGCTGATGCCCGAGGGGCTGGAAAACCAGATCAACCCGGAACAGATGGCTGACCTGCTGGAGTTTCTCCTGCAAATGGCCAAGGGTGGATAAACTTTTCTTTTTCCAAAGCCAAAGCCCCCGCCGAAACCTTCGGCGGGGGCTTTGGCTGGTCTATGAATCCCGCGCGCTTACTTCTGCAGATAGACCCAGACATATCCTGTCCGGTCTTCCTGGATGAATTCAGAACGCTTCTGGTAATGCTTGCTGAACTCCTCGTTGGCCTTCTGCCGTTCCTTCTGGTCGGCTTTCTGTGAGGCCATGACCTTGGACAACTCATTCACCTTGTCCTGCCATTCGGTCTGCTTTTTCTTGAACTCCTCCATGGTCAGACCCTTGGCAGGCGCTGTGAGGGTGACAGAGTCGCCCACCAGCAGGTCCAGCTTGCCATCCTGATTGACATCCTCCACCCACACGCGGGTGGCGGTGGTTGGGCCGGTCAATTCGTCTTCCCTGATGGTGAGGGCCTGGCCATAGCGCATTTCCTTGGGCGCCTGGATCAGGTCGACCAAGGGCTTCAGTTCCGGCACCTTGCCTTTGCCGGCGGTGTTTTCCGCCCAGGTCACTCCCCCGTTGGAGGAACCGGTCAGGATGTCGAGGTCACCATCCTTGTCCCAGTCCACCACGAACGGATCGCTGTGGACCCCCTTGATTTTCAGGGGGTCCTTGCCGGCCAGGATAGGCTGGGGCTTTGGTTGGAACTTGCCCTTCCCTTCCCCTTTGAACCAGTAGAAGCTGCCGGCGAAATTGCCGGTCACAATGTCCAGGTTCCCGTCCGCATCCCAGTCCACCGCGAAGGGCCGGGTGCAGATCTTTTCGGTCAACTTGGCCTCGTTGTCCGCGGGGATGATCAGAGGCTCGCCATCCGTGCCCTTCAGTTCCTCGGCCTTGGCGAAACCGCCACCCTTCTTGCCGCGCAGCACCTGGAACAACCCGGCCATGTCCTTGTCCATGCGGGAATAGGACCCGGAAAGGATGTCGCGCACGCCGTCTCCATCGATATCCACAAACTGTGGAGTGGAGGAGGTGCATCACCACACACCCGGGATCTCTGCATCAATCTGTTCAGCCTTCAGCCACGCCCCCTGGCCGAAATCGAGGCCGCCTTGATGGGGAACCACCTTGATCTTCCCTTTGGCGAACTGGCCCACCAGCAGTTCGGGCTTGCCGTCGCCGTCCAGGTCGGCCCACGCCGGGCAGGCGTATCCCGGGCTTTCCACACGGATCGGCTTTCCGTCCGCTTTCAGCATGACAGGCTTGTCAAACTCAGCGGCGGGCAAAACACCCGCTGCCACGCCTGACAGGAATAGCGCGAAAACCTTGGCTTTCATGATTTGTTTCCCAGTATTGTCGTCGGATGCACCCCCCAGAGACTACCTGCCCGATGACTGTGTTTCAACCAATCCAAGAAAGGAACTAAGGCGGACCCTTTGGGGTCCGCCTCGCGTATTTCCCGTCAAGAAGGCCCGAAATTAACTGTGAATCACAGAAGAAAGAACACTATCAACCAACCGGGAGCTTTCGGATTGGGTTGATCCGGATGCCAGTACCAGGAACTTGTAGTCCTTGCCACCAGCGGAGAAGCTGACCTCAACCGTGTTGGTGAATCGTGGGTACAGTTTAGCCAACTGGCTTGCTGTGACATTGTTGTCGAAGGATGCTGTTACTTTGGCCGCAAGATTCGCAATCGTCCCGAATCCAGTCAGGTCAACCTTGTCCGTTCCAAACCTAAGGTTGGAAAACGAAATGTTGGTGGTATCAGGTACCATATTCTTGTTCAGCACGTAAACGATACCGTCACCTTGGCTTCCGGAAACGACCGAAGCACTCCCGGTTCCGAGCAACACCCTGCTGATGGATGTATCCGTCCTCAGGTAAAGTGCACCGGTGAGCAAACTTGCGTCCAGGGCCCCGCTTCCCTGGACCGGAGGCGGAGGTGGGTCTATCACAAAGTGCTTGTCGATTTCGGCCGCGCTCGACGGGTATCCCAGGATGGAAGTATCCTTCAAGCCGACCCTGTAGGAATATTTGTAAGGCTCCTGCCAGGTCACGAGGTATTCCCTGATTGCCTTGGCGGCTGTTTCCAGGCTGCCATCCGCCCCATGTACATAATTCAGGTACAAGCCCCAGGCTGGGGCCTGAAAGGCCGCATCCGAAATATGGGCCACCCTGAAAGGGGTCACGCTGGTGTCGACATAAAACAGGTTTTTATAGACCTCTTCGATAGTGGTCTTGTAGGCAGACATATCGATCTTCTGCCCGACATTAAGCGTTTGGGAATTATTTTGGTCGTTATTATATCCGGAATTATCGACCGTTATTGAATCAGCCGAAGCGGCCGGAACCGGGGACATATCGATGAAGCCACTGCCGGTGACAGTGATTGTCTGTTCGTCTTCCAGCCCTTTGTATACGTAGGACACGGCACCACTGCCAATATTTAGCACTCCACCACCCTGTTGGGTCTCGGTGGAGGCAAGCCGACCGTAACCCAATTCGCCCTTACGGCCGGTGACACCCCAAGATGCCGGATCACTAATATAGGGATCAATGGCATACGGGCTCAGCACCGCACCGTAATGGAAGATGGATGGAAATGTGTCAGAAAGATTGACAGGTGTCTTGTCGACCATGAAGACCTTGGAGGCACCGGTGCCGCCGTCGGCTACCTTTGTGAAAGTGACTGTACTCCCATTCACCGTCCAGGTGCCTTGGCCTTCCTCATCCGCCTGCACCAGCCCGGAGTACAAACCGAACATGGAATTCATGCCGCTGACGTAGGCCCCGCCTGTGATGAAGCCGGCATTGAACCGGCTCCAGAACACCTCACCCTTCTTAATCCCAAAGGCAGTCTGGCTGGAAGTGATTTTCATCGTGCTTCCAAAAAGGGCCCTGGCCTTTTCAAAAATTGCCTTGTATGAATCATGGTCCGCATAGGTTTTCAAGACACCATACATGTAGCTTTTAGATGTCTGATACTGGAGATCCAAAGCCGCTGAAACCACACCACCCGGGGCGACTCGCCGGTCATCGGCCATTTTCACAGTGCCCTCATCGCCCAACCTTCCAGCCAGATAAAGGGAAAGCTGCTCCCGCTTCAGGCTGTCAATATGTCGCCCGATCAGGGGGTTGTTTGCGGGATCAAAAGCCTCATCCAATGCCAACGATTCACTGTGGAGAAGAACGGCAGCGGCCGATCTGGTGGCCCTGGTGATCAACCCGCCGGCATCCACCTCAACACCCAGAAAAGTTGAGAGGGTATCTTGGGTGAAGGCGATTTCCACATCCTTCGACTTGGGATCTTTGGTTGCCCCGGCGGTCCCATCCCACTGCCCAAAAACCTCAACAAAGTTGTTGTAGGGATTGACCTTGCCAATATTGGCAAGATCGACCTGGAATGCACCCGGGGTATTCCGGGCATCCAGCGAATAGGCCGAGGCGCCGAATGTTCCGGTAGTGAGAGCCCCTTTGTCATTCAATTTATTATCATTCGGATAATCATTTTTGACTAACTGGTCTTTGATCTGGCCAATGTTGTCAGGGTTGGAAAAGGTTTCAACAGCCCGAATCTGGTTGGCCAATTTTTGCACGATTGATTTACCAGTATCCTGGCTGCCGTAGGTCCTAACCGTCAGGCTGTGCTGACCCACATCGTCCATGTACCATGCGAAGTTCGTGGGATCGGAGCCAAACACGATATCGTTACCCAGCCTTTGTGTTCCCTCCGGAGATGACAGGAAGGCAACCACGCTGTCCTGCAAGTCCACTTGGGGACTTGCAAGCAGATTCACCCACCCTTCAACCTCTGAGAAGTTGGGGACACGTCCAAGGATATTGGAGTAAAGGGCCGAGACCTCGGTCGAATCATTTTCAGCGCTGGTCAGGAATGCCAGGGCCACATCAAAACGGCTGGCGCCATTTTCGAGGGACCTCAGATGAGCGGCACGGCCGGTCTCATCCCCCGCCCTGGCCAGCACCTGCTGGTAGAGAAAATCCACGTAGGATTCGTTGCTGACCTCCCCGTTATATTCCGGCGAACTGAGGAATGTGGCCAGTATCTCCTCGGATGTGGCCCCCTTTTGGGCCGCCCGCACGAGGGAATTCAATCCAGCCGGGTCCGGGTCGCGATTCAGGAAAACCTGGTAATAGCTGGATATTAGGGACCTTTGATGCTCATCGGATGAGAAGATGGCGTTGGCCACCTGTCCCAACGATTTACCCGACTCAAGATTGCGGACATGGGCCTGTAAACCACCCGATTCCGGGCTTCTGTTCAAGGCAAACCGATAAATATTCGTGATTTGGTCTTCAAAAATGGAACTGGCTGGAGCCAGACGCTGTTCCAATTGCTCCAGGACGATTGGGGCAAACTTCCTTTTAATTACGCGGTCCATGGGTAAAAACTCCACGCGGCAAGATTCAGGTCCGTCTGTCGAAAAGGAACCAAACTGGAATAAAAGGACAAATTTATCTTATTAATAAACAATCATATGTCAACACATTGTATCCGAATAACGGCTCTACAGTTATATTTAATAAATAAATAAATCCACAAGTAATTTTCAACTGGTATCCTAGATCACATTACAAACGTCTAGATAGCCATTTTTGTTCAAAATAAGGAGTTTGGGATAAATTGTAAATTCGTTTTTTAGGATTTCTATGAAAGAAAAGGCCTAGCCAATGTGCAACTTGGCTAGGCCTCAAATGAATAGTTCACAATCATTTAAAGCCTGGGAGCTGGCGGTTTGTTGGCCGGCAGGAAGTTGGGAGCCCCTTTCACCTTCACCTTGCGGCTGTAGACCTTGTCGCCGCAGGTGACGTAGAGGGTGTCGAGATTGGTTCCGCCAAAGGTGAGATTGGAGACCTTGCCATTGGGGGTGGGGATGATGCAGTTCACGCGGCCCGCCTGGTCGCACACCTGCAGGCCCATGCGGGTGGCCACATACAGCCGGCCATCGCGGTCCACGC
>CAWUOE010000159.1:0-7452 GCA_963923355.1 uncultured Gemmataceae bacterium
TACACAAGGAGTATCGTCGGCAGCGTCAGATGTGTATAAGAGACAGGACGGATTCTTCCCGTTCTAAAAAGCCTTCCAGTGCTGTCAGGTGTTCATTGCTCAATCCGAAGGCCGGATGATTTCGCCAGGGATCGGGAATGCTTTGAAACAGTGACATGGACAAGGGATGGCTCCAGGTAGGTTTCTGGAAGATAATGATAGCGGTCGTGAGGGCAGGTAAGCTGGGATAAACAAAGGAATTCGATCGGTTGGCAATTCGGTGTTTTTGCCCTAAAATCAAAGGTTCACGCTATCCATCCGGCCCAAAACCAGTGAAATAGGGTGAGTTTGGGTCCACGCCTGTTTGTGGGCAGAGGCGCCAGCCCCCGCGGCGCCTTCCGATAGAAACTTTTGGCGTTCAACCGGGGGTAGGTTCCGAGGCGAGTATGAAGGAAATTGTTGTCGATAATTCCCGCGAGGTGGTTTACGAGCGTTCGGATTACCCTCTCGACAAGATCCGCTCCATCCTGAAGGAGGAGACGGTGGCTGTCCTTGGTTACGGCGTACAGGGCCGTGGCCAGTCCCTCAACATGCGTGACAACGGGATTCCCGTGGTGATCGGCCTCCGTCAGGGTGGTCGTTCGTGGGATCTGGCTGTGAGCGACGGCTGGGTTCCCGGCAAAACGCTTCTCAGCTACGAGGAAGCGGCCGCCAAGGGCACCATCATCCAGTACTTGCTTTCGGATGCTGGCCAAAAGGAGTTCTGGCCCAAGATCAAACCATTTCTGACCAAGGGTAAGGCGCTGTACTTCTCCCACGGCTTCAGCATTGTCTACGCCGACCAGACCGGCGTTGTGCCAACCAAGGACATTGATGTGATCCTGGTGGCGCCGAAGGGTTCGGGCACCTCGGTTCGCCGCTTGTTCCTCGAGGGCAAGGGGATCAACTCCAGCTTTGCCGTCCACCAGGACGCCACCGGCCGGGCCGGCGAGCGCGCCCGCGCGGTGGGCTTCGCCATCGGCTCGGGCTACCTGTTCGAGACCACCTTCACCAAGGAGGTCTACAGTGACCTCACCGGGGAGCGCGGCGTATTGATGGGCGCGATCTACGGTCTGTGGCTGGCCCAGTACGAGGTGCTGCGCGCCAATGGTCACTCCCCCTCCGAGGCCTTCAATGAGACGGTTGAAGAGGCCACCCAAAGCCTCTATCCCCTCATCGCCGAGAAGGGCATGGACTGGATGTACGCCAACTGCTCCACCACCGCCCAGCGTGGCGCGCTGGACTGGTTCAAGAAGTTCCGCGACGCCAGCAAGCCGGTGTTCGAGTCTCTGTACCACAGCGTGAAAACCGGTGAGGAGACCCGTCGCACGCTGGAAGTCAACAGCCGCACCGACTACCGTGAGCAGCTTGAGAAGGAACTTGCCGAGATTCGCGACAGCGAGATGTGGCGCGCCGGGCAGGTTGTCCGTTCCTTGCGGCCTGAAAACCAGGGCAAGTAACGCGTGGTGAAAGGTTGAAAAACAATGCAGGCGGGCCGGATGGCCCGCCTGTTTTTTTGCTTGTTGGCACCTCCACCCTGGGGTGGAATTATCCTCAGGGAAATCAACAGGCTCTGGATGGGGGCGACATGCGGTTTTCAGGAAAAGTCATCGTGTTGATCACAGGGTTGGCCGGACCGGTCGGTTGGACCAACGCGGACCCCTGGCCTGCCTGGCGGGGGCCAACCGGGCAGGGTCATTCTGCCGAGACAGGATTGCCTGTGAAGTGGGGGCCCGCTGAAAACCTGCGTTGGAAGGTGCCTTTGGCCCATCCCGGCAATTCGACCCCGGTGATTTGGGGTGACCGTGTTTATCTCACCGAGGCCAACAAGGGGGGTACAGTCCGGGGCCTGATCTGCCTGCACCGGGAGGATGGGCGCGTCCTGTGGAAAAGGGAAATCACCTTCGCGAAAAAGGAGCGCAACTGGAATGAAAACTGGTACTGCAACGCGTCGCCGGCGACAGATGGCGAACGTGTCTTCGTGAGCCATGGCTCCGCGGGTCTTTTCTGTTACGACACCGCGGGAAACGAGATCTGGAGAAGAACAGACCTGGGGCACTGGGAGCATCCGTTCGGGAGTGGCGCATCGCCGGTGCTGCATGAAGGCACTGTGATCCTCTGGTGCGGGCCCCATGAGGCCCCGGTATCGGGAAGCGAGGCGGGAAAAGCGAACAGCCTCATGGGGATGGATAAGAAAACCGGCAAAACGGTCTGGGAGCACGCGGAGTCATTTGGATCCTGGTGCACTCCGTTGATTGCGAAGGTGGATGGCAGGGACCAGTTGGTCCTAGGGCAATCGAGGGATGCAAAAGGTGCCGTTTTGGAAAAAACCGGATTTCTGAAAGGGCTCGATCCGCGAACTGGCCGGGAACTTTGGCAATGCCGTGGCTTGGACAGCTATGTCTACGCCTCACCCCTGGTGGCAGGAGGGATTGCGGTGGGCATGTCCGGTTACGGCGGTTCGGCCTTGGCAGTGAGATTGGGTGGGGCGGGAGACATCAGCCGGGACCGGCTTTGGTTGCACCCCAAAAATCCGCAGCGGGTCGGTTCGGGGGTGGTGGCCGAGGGTCACCTGTACATGGTGGATGAATCTGGCCCTCCCCGGTGTTTTGAGCTGAGTTCAGGCGAGGAAAAATGGAAGGCGGAGCGGCCCACCAAGGCTGTTACCTGGGGGTCCATGGTCCATGCGGATGGCAAGCTCATGGTCCTGATGCGCGATGGGGAAACCCTGGTTTTGTCGGCCAAGCCAACCTTCGAAATCCTGGCACGAAACAAACTGGGGGCCGGCGAGGAAACGAACTCTTCCATCGCCATAAGCGATGGCGCCATTTATGTGCGTACCTTCCGAAACTTGTGGTGCTTTGGAGCGCCCGTTCGAGCTCAACGGTGAGGGGTTGAGACGGACAACCGGACTCAGGCCGAGTTGAGACTGAAGGGGTCCAGTCGTCGAACGGTTCCATCCGCCAAACCGGCCCATACCGATCCGGTGTGGGGAATCGGTTCCAGGGTGGTGATGGCGGAATCGAGAGGCCTTTCCTCCACCACCACGCAGTGGGTGGTGTCGATCAATCGGATTTGACGGTCATCGCCCGCGGCCACTGCCGCGGTGCCCGCAAGGATGAAACGGGCGGACCGAACCGCGATGCGTGGTTCCAGAACCGGAGTGGTGTTGGCCTGTCCGTCACGGAGGGCCAATCCCTGCCCACCGGCCAGCAGGAGGTTCCGTGTGCGGTCGATCGAGATGGTCCGTACCGCCCCCACCTGAAAAAGGATTTTGCCCCTCGGGATACCTTTGTCCAGATCCCAGACCATCACATTGCCGTCGCCTCCGGCGGTCAGCAGCCTGTTGGAGGCCAGGCTGGCCATGGCAAGGACCCCTCCGGGATGTTTGCCAAGCAATTTCGGGGGCGATGCGGCATCTGCGAGCGGAAAAAGGCGAACTTCGCCGTCTTCGCTCCCGGCCAACAGGAATCGGCCTTTCGAATCGAATCGGATGGCCTGGATGTTCGCATGGAACCCGGTGAGTTTTCGGACCTCCCTGCCGGTGTTGATGTCCCACAGGTGTATGGCCATGTCGTCCTGAAACAGCCGGCTGGAAGCTCCCGCCAGCAGGTTGCCATCCGGGTGGAAGGCGACGCAGTTCACGGCACCCTCATTGCCCGAGATGGGGCGCTTGGGCCTGCCCGTCTCGGCATCCCAAACCTTCACCGCTTCGTCCAGGCCGCCGGTGGCGAGCAGCTTGCCATCGGCACTCAGGGCCATGGCGCTCACCTGGGCGACATGGGCCCGCACCAGCATCGGGGGCAGGACCTTAGTGGGCACCGCACCTGCCAGTTTGGCTGCGGCATCACCTCCCGGTAATTGGACTGCCTTGCCTTGCAGGAAAGCGCGGAGGGCCTCCGCCAGTTCCGCCGGTTTTTGGAACCTTTCCTGGGGCTTTTTCCGCAGCAAACGGTCGATGATCTGGGCCAGAGCGGCGGGCACTTCAGGTCGTACCGTCGAAACAAGGGGTGCCGGAGTTGCCAGATGCTTCCTCAGCTTCTGGACAATGGTGCCGCCGGCAAAGACCGGATGGCCCGCCAACAGGTAAAAGAGGGTGGCACCCAGGCTGTAGAGATCGCTCCGTGTATCGGCGCTTCTCGGGTTTTCAGCCTGTTCCGGGGCCATGTAGTCCGGCGTACCCAAAAACTCGCCGGCTTGGGTCAGCTCCCCTTGATCCTCGGAACCTTCCTCTTCCTCGTCCTGCCCGTCGCCCACCACCCGTGCAAGTCCCAAATCCAGAATCTTGATAGTGCCCATCGCGGTGGTGGCGGGTAGGGGTTTGGGAATCTCCTTCAAACCCTTCAACGGGGAAGGGGTGACCATCAAGTTGCTGGGCTTGATATCTCGATGGATCACGCCTTTGTCTGCGGCGTGCTGAAGCGCATCGGCTGCTTGGATGATGTAGCTGACAGCCAGCTGGATAGGTAGTGGCCCGGTCACCTTCACCAAACGGCTCAGGTCGATGCCATCCACATATTCCATGGTGAGGAAGGCAACCGGGCCGGACAGGTCAGTTTGAAAGACCGTGACAAAGTTTGGGTGATGAACCAGAGCGGCAGCCCGCACTTCCCGGGCAAATCGTTTGGTCGCCTCGCCCGCTTTCAGGCGCTCGGGCAGGATTACCTTGACCGCAACAGTTCGGTTGAAACCATGCTGGCGGGCCTTGTAGACCGCCCCCATACCGCCACGGTTCAGCTCTTTCAGGATGTCATGCCCGGGAATGCTGTACTCCGGGTTCTCCAGGGGTTTGGACCTGGATTCTGACCCGGACGAGTTGGATGCCGACACCCCGGCAACACTTTGCCGGGTTCCCGAGGGCGCGGAGGAATCCTTGCTCGCCTCATCGGCTGAGCTGGATGGCGCGCTGGGGTCGGGCAAATCAGGCATGGAGCTGGAAGTCTCAGGGATAAGCCAATCGATCGATGCCTTCCAGGCTTTACGCTGGTACCATGGATCGGTTGAGAGCCAGCCGGATGAAGGCCCAATACATTTTCCGTCTTAACACTATAGCACGCTGCCGAGTGAAAAATGAAGGAAAAACAGGGTAGAGAGTCCTCAAACCATCACAACGGCATGGGTACCCATGGGGATGCTTCCAACCCGATTCGATGGATTGTCCCCCACTTGGACCCTGATCAATTAGCCCGGCAAATCGGGGAATGGCTTCAAGGTGGCGTCATGAGCAGTCACCACCCGGCGCACCTTTTGCAATTTGCCTCCGTTGACCACAACTCCGGGCCCCAGATTCGCACGGTGGTGTTAAGGGGAACGGAGCCGGCAGCCCATTGGGTTCGTTTTCACACCGATATCCGCAGCCCGAAAATAGAGGAAATCAGGCATCAGCCTCGTGTGGCACTTCTGGGGTATGACCCTAAGTTGCGCCTTCAAGTGCGTATGGATGCCATTGCCGCTATTCACCATAAGGATGCGTTAGCTCGCCAGGGCTGGGAAAGGACACCACCCCATAGCCGGGCGTGTTATGCGTCCAAAAAAGTGCCCGGCGAGGCGCTGAAACAGGATGTTGTCCCCCATGCCCCACCACCCATTCACGACGTGGATGACCCGGCTTACGGCCACTTTGCCGTGATCCACTGCGCGATTGAATTGGTGGATGTTCTTGAATTAGATTCTGCAGGTCACCGCCGCGGAACCTTGATCCGGGCTGATGGCACATGGTGTTGGCAGCCAGTGGCGCCTTAAAGGGCTTGCAATATTTAGATATATTAAGCTGCGGCTTGGCGATGTATTGGCTGGGATCGTGTTTGAAACAAACGGGTCAAAAGGTTTTTGGTGGCCTGAGGGTTTTGGCATCCCACAGTATCTTCCACTCGAAAACGATTTTCCCCCATTTGCAGGATGTCGCCGGGTTGCAACTCAGCGAACCTGATCTTTTCTCCATTCAGCCAAGTTCCATTACTGCTATCTAAGTCTTCTATTTGCCAGCTATTGATGCCTTTTTTAATCCGACAATGATTTCTGCTCGCTGAAAGACCATCCAAATTTAGGCCAGTGAAAACAGACCTGCCCACCAAAATTCCCTGAGCCGGGTCTAGCGCTGCCACAGTAATTCGGTTTCCCCGCACCAGATCAACCAACACCAACTCGATCCTAGGGTCCGGATGGCAGGTGGTAAGGCAATCGCCGTGAGTGGAGGCCGGTTTCATGGTTTTTGCCTTTCAGGACGGCGGGTAAATTCCCATCCAGCCCCGATAAAAATGTCCCGTGTCATGAAAAGTCGGCGGGAGAAAACAGTTTTCTTCAAAAAAAATCAATGGTTATTTGGATAAACAACGGGATGTCGGGATTAACGAATGTGCGAATTTTATTTAAATTTGGGTATTTAGGTCGTTTGTCAGCCAGTGATTTAAAATAAGCGCAATTTGTTGAATTTAGGCTAATGCGTGTTTTGGGTCACTCTGTCAATATGCATAGGAAGGCCAGACTTTGTTGTTTGGCTGGAGTGGGGAAACTTCTAGCAGGGAGTTTGTGATGAATTTGGGAACCCTTCGGTTCCTGGGCATCCTGGCGTTGGGATGTTTGGGGCTGAGCAATACGGCGCGGGCATCCCATTGTGGTGCCTGCCAATACCCGGCGACCGTGGTCGCGGTGGAGCAATGTTCCCCCGTCCGCTACCGGGTATGCCAACGCGTGGTCACGGAAGAAGTTCCGGTAACCACCTACAAAGCCGTTTACGACACGGTGATGAAGGAGGAAAAATACACAGTCCTCCGTCCCGTGACCGAAACGCAGATGCGTGAGCACCGTTACACGGTCTCCCGCCCTGTCATCGAGTACCAGGACGAGGTGGTGCGCCAGACGGTGTGCCGCCCCGTGTACGAGCAGCAGGTCCGCCAGTACACCGTGACGGTGTGCCGGCCCGAGACCCAGTGCTACCAGGTGCCCGTCACCACCACGAAGTACGAGCCGGTGTACGAGCAGCATGTGCGGAACATCCCGTACACGGTTGCCCGTCCGGAGTACTACGAGACGACGCACCAGGTTCCCTACACGACCTGCCACCCGGTGTACGAGCAGCATGTGCGGAACATCCCGTACACGGTCGCCCGTCCCGAGTACTACACCACCAGCCACCAGGTCCCTTACACGACCTGCCACCCGGTGTACGAGCAGCATGTGCGGAACATCCCGTACACGGTCGCCCGTCCCGAGTACTACACCACCAGCCACCAGGTTCCCTACACGACCTGCCACCCGGTGTACGAGCAACATGTGCGGAACATCCCGTACACGGTTGCCCGCCCCGAGTACTACTACACCGAGCACCAGGTTCCCTACACGACCTGTCACCCGGTGTATGAGCAGCACGTGCGGAACGAGTACTACACCACCTGCAAGCCGGTTTACGAGACCTACCAGGTTCCCGTGACCCGG
>CAWUOE010000160.1:0-7394 GCA_963923355.1 uncultured Gemmataceae bacterium
CGGACCCCTTGGCCGGGTTAAACTGCTTCCAATCCTTCCCGCCACAGGAAAGCGTTTATGCAAGCCCTCTCTGCCGGTTTGATGTTGCTGTTGCTCGGTCAGGTGGAATGGAACCAGTATCACGGTCCCAATGGCGAAGGGAAAGCCCCGGCCGCCAGCCTGCCTGAAAAATGGTCGGAGACCGAAAACCACGCCTGGGGGTTGAAAATCCCGGGCAAGGCATGGGCCTCGCCCATCGTGCACAGAGGCAAGGTCTGGCTGTCGAACGCCACGGAGGATGGCAAGCGTTTGTCCCTGGTGGGCCTGGATCTGGCCACTGGTAAACAGGTTCATGACATCACGGTCTTTGAGGTCGCCAAGCCAGCCTTCTGCTTCCCTTACAACAGTTACGCAAGCTCCACCCCCACCGCGCGCGATGGCACAATCTATGTCCATTACGGATCTGCCGGCACCGCCTCCATCGATGCCACCACCGGTCAGGTCAACTGGAAACGGAATGACATGCCCTGCGACCACCATCGCGGTGCCGGTTCATCACCCTTGCTGTGGAAGGACAAGCTGTATCTGATTTTCGACGGGTTCGACCGTCAGTATGTGGCTTGCATCGACGCGAAAAACGGCAGGAACATCTGGAAAACCGACCGTGGTTTTGATTACGGAACCGACAACGGTGACAGTAAAAAAGCCTATGCCACCCCTCGCCTGGTGGAACTGGACGGCAAGGCCCAGGTGGTCTGCCCGTCCGCTTCCCACACCGCGGCCTACGATGCCCTCACCGGGCAGGAGATTTGGCGGGTCAGGCATGGCGGCATGAACGCCGCCTCCATCCCCCAGCGCATGGGGGGTTCCCTGATTCTGGCCAGCAGCGATGGCGGCTGGGGCCTTGGCGCTGTTCGACTGGGAGGCACCGGCAAACTGCCCGAGGATGCCGTCCTGTGGAAGACCGCCAAAGGCGCTCCGCAATATTCCAGCCTTGTGGTGGATGGCGATCTGGTCTACTCCGCCACGGAGAAAGGCTTTGCCTGCTGCCTGGAGGCCTCAACGGGCAAGGAGATTTATCAGGAACGGCTCGGCAACAAGTTCCATGCCTCACCGGTTCTGTGCGGCGACAAGCTCTATCTGTTCGACGACAAGGGCAAGGGCTACTGCATACGCGCCGGACGCAAATACGAGCTGCTGGGCGGCGGCACCCTGGATGATGGCTGCATGGCCTCTCCGGCGGTGGCGGGCGACATGCTGATCGTTCGCACCCGCAAGGGGGTGCACGCCTTGAAAAAGGGTGGGTAAACCCGTCTGTTTCCCTATATTTTCCTCTGAGGTCCCCCGGTGGTAGGCGGACCCGGGGGATGGTGCGCGCATGGCGGAAGTGGCGGACAGCGTTCAGTTGCGGCGGTGGTTGGATGCCGGATGCGAGGCGGGGCGCCTGGCTGGGCAGGTCCTGTTGAAATGGCGATCCCGTTTCCAGATCCGCGAGAAGGGCCAATACGACCTCGTGACCGACGCGGATATTGAGAGCCAGCGTGTCATCCACGAGCATCTGGTCAGCCGTTTTCCCACGCATCAGATTCTCGGAGAAGAGGGCGGTCCCGAGGAGAAGGATCCCGGTCCCAATGCCCCACCCACCTGGATCGTTGATCCGGTCGATGGCACCAGCAACTACGCCCATGATTTCCCTTTCTACTGCACCAGCATCGGCCTGCAGGTTGCAGGAGAGCTGGTGGTGGGTGTCATTTATGACCCCTTGCGGGATGAACTGTTCAGCGCCGCCTCTGGCCAGGGGGCCTTTCTCAACGGCAAGCGGATCGGCGTGACCACCCATGACCGCCTTGACCGGGCCATGGTCACCACCGGGTTCCCCTACCAGTGCCAGGGGCGGGAAGCGTTGTTTGATTGGTGGCGCTACTTTTCACTGAACGCCCAGGCTCTCCGCCGGACAGGCAGCACCGCGCTTCATCTCGCATACGTCGCCTGTGGCAGGGCTGAGGTTTTTTACGCTTTCGACAACCACGCGTGGGATGTGGCGGCCGGTGCGGTCATCCTGCGGGAGGCGGGCGGGAAGATCACCAACCTGGTGAACCCCACCCCGCGGTTCAACCCGTTCCAGCCCGATTGTCTGGCTGCCAACGCCGCCCTGCACCCATTCCTTGCCGACCGATTTGCCAAGGGGCCTGACTTGGTTTGCTGACGGGCCTGCCGCATTTGTAATGAGTTATTTTTAACCAATGGGGTGCGGAAAATCGGCTTAGCTCACTAGGACCATGGTGCCGAGCCTAGTAGACTCAAGTCTGGCTCTTCCACTGTTCGGGATATTCCTCCAGCATGTCACCAGACCAGTTGTCCGCATTGGGGCAGGAACTTGGCGCCCTGGCGCGGACCAACCTGCCATTGGACCGGGGTTTGGCCGCCCTTGCCCAGGAAATGGATGGTGACAGCATTGGCCGCCTGTGCCAGGCCCTGGCCCGCGACTTGGGAGCCGGCATCCCGCTGGATGAGGCCCTGAAAAAACATGACCCCAAAATGCCTCCGTACTTGGTGGCCTTGGTGAAGGCAGGGTTGCAATCCGGACGTCTGCCCCAATGCCTCGACCGCCTGGCCAGTCACGCCCGCATGGTGCATTCCATGCGCCAGGGTTTCTGGCAGACTGCCTTCTACCCGTTGGTCATTCTGGTGTTTTCGATCGGCCTGTTGGCTTTCCTGATTTCTTTTGTCATCCCCCGTTTTGCCGAGATCTACCGCGGATTCGGGATGCGGATCCCCACGCTGACCAACTGGTTGCTGTCGTTGGCGGATATTTCACCAGCAACTTGGGCAATCTTCACCTTGTTGGTGGTGGGTGTGCCCGTGCTGGCCTGGCTGTTGATGGGGCCGGTTCGGAGGGGGAATTTGCTGCGGAAACTCCCGGTGGTGGGAGACATGCTGCGCGAGGCGAGCCTGGCCACATGGTATGACCTGGTGGCCATGCTGGTGCAGAACGGTACCCCGCTACCCAAAGCGGTGGAACTGGCTTCCAATGCCAGCAATGATCCCTTGTTGAATGCGACAGGCAGGCGGGTCGCAGCCGACCTGGAGGCGGGTGGCGTCCTGGCCGATTCGATGCGCCAGCATCGTCTGGGCTCTGCCTGGGGGGCTTGGCTGGCCGAGGTGGGCCAAGGGCAGGGTGTGCTCCCTGAAAATCTGGTGGAGCTATCCGTCACCTGCAAGGCGCAGGCGGAAAACCGGGGCCGTTGGCTGCGGATGATTTTACCACCGCTGGTGATGGTGATTCTGGCCTCGGTGGTGGTGGGGTTGGTGGTGATGATGCTGTTCCTCCCCATGTTCCGTCTCCTTGACGCGCTTTCGGGCTGATCCGGATGAGTTTTGGCAGACTGCTGCTGGCATTGCTGGTGATCGGCTTCCTGGCCGGGACCCTGCTGGCTGTTTTGGGTCCGTTTTCATTGCCGGCGTTTTTTCTGATTCCCATCGGGGGGGCCTGGGTGCTGGATTCCATGGTCCAGTTGCGCTGGATGCACCAGCGGGAACTGGCCATGGCCCTCGGGGTGGCGATGCGGCGCAAGGTGCCGCTATTGCCGGTTCTGGAGGGCAACCCGCTGGCGGCACCCGCCCCGTTTTGGAAACGGTTTCTGGCCTGGTTTTTCCCCTACCCGTTTTACGCGCCCATCTACGCCTGGAAGTATGGTGCCCGCGCGGTGCTGCAGCGGGCCATCGCCCGGGCTAGGGCGGGAGATCCCGAGGCGATTCTGGAACCCGGTTTGCTCCACTCCGACGATCTGCTCGACATGGAAATGGACAGGTTGGTCCCCGGCCTCGAACCGGGGCGAACCCGGGGAGGGCGGCTGCGGGGCGAACTGGCGAGCGCCTCCTCACAGGCGCTCTACCCGCTTTTGATCATCCTGTTCACGCTCAATGTGGCTGTTTTCTGGTTGAAATTCATCGCCCCGAAAATGGCGAAAATCATGCAGGAATTCGGGATGCCTTTCCCGTGGTTGACCGGGAAGGTGCAAGGCGTGATCGCCTGGGGTGCCGAGGAGATCATTGCCTTGGTGCTCATAGCCCTCCTTTTCGGTGTGCTGTGCTGGTTCAAGCCATCGCTGGCTTGGAAAACTCCGGGACTGGCCGGGTTGGTGGCTCCCTGGGGCAGGGGCAGGTTGCTCGAGTCGCTGGGTTTGCTGGTGCGTTCCGGGAGGCCCTTGCCCGAGGCGGCTGGCTTGCTGGACAAGCCGGCCCTCCACGGGATGGAGGCGCGCCGACGGTTGGTGGCCTTCCGCTTGCGCATTGAGGAGGGAGCCCCCGCGAACGAGGCCATGCGCCGGTCGGGTTTGATCTCCGGTTCCCAGGAAGCATGGTTGGGGCTGGCCAGCAAATCCGGCCGGTTTTCCGAAGCATTAGTGGAGCTGGGTGGCAGCCTGCAGGCGTTGTCCCTGAGGCGTCTCCGCTGGCGGTCCACGGTGATCGGCACCCTGGGTATCCTTCTGGTCGGCCTGTTGGTTGGATTGGTCGTGGTGGCCTTCTTCCTGCCGCTTGTCGACATGCTCGACTGGCTGGGGGCGGCATGATGCGAAAATCGCTTGCCCAACCACGCAAGGCGTTCACCCTCGCGGAAGTGCTTGCCTCCGTTGGCATCACTACTTTCCTGCTGGGCGGGATGGCGGCATTCACCGTCAAGACCTGGAATGAAATGGCCGCCGCGCGCACACGCGACGGGGTGGCCCACTGGGCCGCCAATTGCCTGGAGGAGGCCCGGGCGGCGGCGCGGTCCGGCAAGTTGAACGGTTTTGCGGACCAACTGAACTTGCCCCGCCATCTGACCAAACAGATGGTGGATCCGACTGTGGTCGCCTCCATCGAGGCAGAGCCTGCGGACAAGAGCCTGCGCCGGGTGGAGGTCGAGGTCCGGTGGACGGGCTCCACGGGCAGCCCGGTCCGTCCGGTGCGTGTTGCCACCCTGGTGGAAGTTCCAGGGGGCAAACCATGAATGTTGCCCATCGCAAACGGAGCGGCTACAGCCTGCTGGAAGTACTGGTGGTGATGGCCGTTGTCGGGCTGTTTCTGGCCATGGGAACTGCCCTGATGTATGGATTCACCAAGCTGAACACAGCCTCGGCATGGACCCTTGAATCGTTGACCCAAGGCCGGGACATGGCTGAGGTCTGGAAGCGGGATGTGCGACTTGCGCAGTCGGCACCCAAGGCGCCCGCGGGTGAATTGGTCCTGGAACTGGCTGGTGAAACCGTGACCTGGAAACAGCAGGACAACCGGCTGACCCGGTTGGTGGCTGGGCAAACTATCGGGCGCGACTGGATCCTAGGCCCGGGCAAAACCTGGGTTGAATTCAGTCCGGGAGATCGTCCTGACCTGATAGTTCTCCGCTACGGCGATGAACGGGTGAACGGGCGGCATGTCCGGGGCGAGTTCACCGCGTTGCGCGGGGGGGATCTGCCATGAGGCTGGTCCGACTCCACCACAGGCGTGGTTTTTCACTGATCTGGGTGCTGGTACTGATCACGCTCACCGCCGGGTTGAGTGTGGAACTGACCCGCCACATCCTGATGGCTCGCCAGCAGGCGGTCGCCACGGAAAGCGCCCTACAGGCCGAGTGGCTGGCCCGGGCCGGCATGGCCTGGGGGGCCAGCCTGTTGAGGCAGCAGGGAGCCAAGGCTGTCCTTGGGAAATTGCCGGGCGACGGATGGACCGGCAGTTGCGAGGTAGCCTGGAAAAAATCACCGGCCGGCCAGGATTACCTGGAGGCGACCGCTGTGAGCGGAACGAAGCCCTTCACGCAGAAAAGGATTGCCCGTCAGAACTGGTCATTGAGCAAGGATGCGGGCAAGGTTGCCGGGCCCGTCGGCCCGCTCCGGTGGGACCATCTGGAACCCTGCAAGTGAATGAAAAACTGCCCCGCCTGCAACGGGCGGGGCAGTCTGGTTTGGAAGCATCCCGACCGGGTTGAATCAGGGGATGTTGGGGATCACCTCGCCGCCATCGGGGGTGAGGATCATCTTCAGGATCTTGGGATCGACCTTCTTCGCGATGAAGCGGACCGAGCCGTCGGCAAAGGCGGCGTTGAAGCCGTCCTTCAGGCCGGCCACGAATTTCTCCACGGCCTCCGGACCGGAGACTTCCCAATCTTCCGGCTTGGTCCAGGTCACCGCCATGTTGGCGGGAACTTCCACGACCATGATGGTGTTGGAGGTGCCGTCGGTGATGCTGTTCAACTTCACGTCCTTGCCCTGGCCCGGGAAAAGGCCACCCTTGCCGGTGGGAACCAGGTAGGTGGTTTTGCCGCTTTCCAGTTTCAGGTTGGCGTTCTGGTAGACCTTGGGCATGCGGCTGATCAGCTTCTTGTTGTGCTCGCTGTCCCAGGGCTCATCGAGCTTGAACTGCTTGTACAGCCGGTCTTCCTCGATGTAGGGCAGAATCTTGACGCGCCAGCTCAGCAGCGGCTTCCCGTCCTTGCTGGTGATGGCGGGGGCGGGGAAACCGCCTTGGGCATCATGGCTGTTGTGGAAGGCCAGGCCGATCTGCTTCATGTTGTTCATGGACTGCATGCGCTTGGCGGCTTCCTGGGCTTTCTTGGCCGACTCGCCGATCAGGTCGAGGATGGGCTGGGAATCTTCCATCTCCAACACGAGGCCGTCATTCTCGACCTTGAGGCCCTTTTTCATCTCGTCCACGATCTTGCCGACATGCTCGACGATGTCGCGCGCGTCGGGTTGCTGGGCCAGCATTTTGGGGGCGATGTCGAGGCCCTTTTGCATGAAGTTAAGCGCCTTGGTGGCGGCCTTGCCGTCAGCCTGCTTGATGAACAGCTTCGCCTTGGGGGGGAAGATGTCCATGCTCAGGCCGGCCCACTCCAGCTTCTCGGTCAGGTCGTTGGGGTCCATGCCGGGAATGCGACCCGCCAGGGTGGGGGCGAACTCGCGCAGGGTTCTCTTCTGGTCCTCGGTGGGGATGACGGCAATCTGGATGGCGTGCTCGCTGTTCCAGGACTTCATCGCCTGGGTCAGGTCGAGGCGGGCTTTTCCCTTGCCTTCCTTGGCGGCCTTCACGGCCGACTCGGGGCCCCAGAAAAGCATGCCGCTGCCTTCTTCCATCTTCAGCATGTCGCTGCCGGGCACGCGGCCGAGCAGGCTCTTCAGGGCCTTGACCTGCTCATCATCCTTCTTGGGAACCATGATGATGGGCAGGGGTTCGCCGCTGTCGAGGCCCTTGGTGCTCATGCCGATCCACATCTCATCGACGTTCTTGTCGATGCCGGCCTTGACGGTGCCGATAGCCAGCCCGGCGGCGAGGGCCTGACCCTGGTCGATGATTTTCTTGGAACTGAGGAAGGCTACCGCCTTGGTGAGGTCCACCTTGCCGGGGCGGATCCGGACCACCACGAAAGTCTCCCCATC
>CAWUOE010000161.1:0-7372 GCA_963923355.1 uncultured Gemmataceae bacterium
ACGCCTGAAGAACTTGGCCCAGGTGCTGCTGGGGAATACGCAGTTCGATTTCCCAGGGTCCATCCACCACGCCCACGCGGAGCAATTCATCGGAGGGTTTCACAGCGCGGTTGGTGAGTTCCTCCTTGAATCCGGTGGAGAGAACCGTCCACTTGCGCGTGTTGACGCTCTCGCGCTCCTGTGCGGTCAGCTCCAAAAAGCCGGGGGCTTTCAAGTGGAACCAGCCGACCTTGCCAGATGATGCCAGGGCGTTGGTCCGCTGGACCAACGCGGCCAACTCGCGCCGCTTGCTCTCCAGCAATTTGGAGGCTTTGGCAGCGTCCGTGGCGGCATTGAGCCGGTCCGCATCGGTGCCACTGGACGATTGCTGAACCTTGAGGGCGAATTCCTTCTGGGCGTCCTTCATTTCCCGGAGGAGCTGCCGGATCTGCGACTCTAGCTGGGCATCATGCATCAGGCCGAGGTTGGCGTTTTCCTCGACCTCCTGCCCGGGAGTTACCGACAACTCGCGGATGATGCCCTCAGTGGGCGGGAAAATTTTGCGACGTACCTCGGGCAGCAATTGCCCGGTGGCTTCCATCTTCAACGGATAAGGCATGAAGGCCAAAGCGCTGGCCAAGCCGGCCAAACCACAGATGACGCCAGCCAGGATGGCCTTGCCCCTGCCGCCCAACATTTCCTCAAAGCGGGCGACCGGCAACCACATCCAACGCATCGGGACGCGATCATAATCCAGGGCATTGGTTATGGCGCTTGCAGAGTGCCGGCCGATAACATCCATCCGCGCGATGATCTGCTGGGGTTCCAAAGGCGGGTCGAAGCACTCCATGACCAGCGCGGCCCGGGCCTCCTCCGGTTTTTTTCCGGCCTTCTCGCGCTCTCGGGCCTTCTCAGTATCCAGTTCCTCGCGGCGCAACGGCTGGACCACCAGCAGCTTGCTCCCGCTTTCAGCAAGGTAGGCGTCCATGGCCCTGAGAACTTTGGGAGGCAGGGTATCATCCCGCACGCCCTGGAATTCCAGACGCTCGCCCCAATTCATCACCTCACTGCACAGCGTCCGCAAGGTTTGAACGAGGTTGCTCCGCTTTTCCACCACATCAGCACCACTGATGGCGGTCACTTCCACCGCACCGTGGCGGTTGGCCACCATGCTCACCCGGTCGCACTGGATCAGGCGCCTACCCTCGTTGGCAATCAGGTAGGAAACCTCGGTGACATTCAAGGAAGCGTGGACCTGCCGGGAGTAGGTTTCCAACTGGGTCCAAACCTGCTGCTGGCCCGAAAGCTGGGCCATCATCTGGTTGCGGGCGTAGCGGGCGCACAGATCCGCCATCATGCCCATGTATTGCAGGAAACCGGGGATCGCATTGAGCGCCCGGTTCGCACCCTGCCAAACCTCGATCAATCCGGCCACCTGCCCGGAAACCTGCACCGGAACCAACAGGAGGATAAAATCCGTCGGGTTTCCGCCCGAGGACTGGCCTGCTTCGGAGGCGCCCAGGCTGGTACGGGGCATCATGTGGAATGGTTTGCCCTGATTGAGCGCGGTCCGTAGCAACTCATCATGGGAGACACGGGACGCCTCGGACTGGTCGAGGGCCGTGTCCTTCAAGTTGATCTGGAACTGAAGCTGCAGATTTCCCTGGGATGTCTTCATCCAGACCGCACCCGCAGGGGCAGCCAGTGATTCCAACAAACGGCGGAGCATTTCCCCGTAAAAGACACCCGGAGGGCTATCCCCCTCGGACAACCGGGAGACCTCCTCCAAGCGTTGATTCAGGCGACGACGCTCCTCATCCAAGGCGCGACGATCAATATCGGGACTAGCACTCATCACATGTCTCCCAACCCACGGTGAGTCCCCCGGGGGTGCGCCGTCTCACTGTATGGTTGGGTAAATTTGGAAACAAGGCGGTGATGGGTTGAACAGTCGCCGGAACATTCGGTGGGAGATGGAATTAGGCCGAAATTGTCAAAAACTTAAAGCTGAAAGAATAGTCAAAATGCATAGTTGGGTAAAAATATTCAGGCTGGTAGGAGGGCGTTGATGAGTGATTCCTCTGAAGCCGTCGGAGAAGGAATAAATTCCCCCAACCCCCCGGATGCTGCAAGTTGAATAGCTGAGGCACGATCACCCCCTGACCACAACCGAACTATCCGGGCCACCAACCGTCCTTTCCGTGAAAGATTTTGCAGGGCGGCGTTCAAAGTTTCGGAGGATGACTTCAACGCCAAACTATCGGCCACCTGGACCAAGCGCTCGATCAGGCACCTTCCATCGGGGTCGGACAGGCCTTGGGTGATGCTTTCATCACGAAGAATGACTGCCAGCTGATAGCTCGTCAACATATGGCCAATCCCTTGCCTGACGGTGGAAAAGAGCTTTCAACCCCATGGCACGGCGTATAGAAAAGGCCCGGTCCGGATTCAATCCGAACCGGGCCGGGAGACAGGCCATCTTTTCCTTTTAAAAAGCAAAAGCCATCAGGGCTTGGCCAAACCCAATCTGGCTTCCACCAACTGGGGTAAGAATCGAACGGGCACCGCCCCCACCTCCAGGACAGCCTGGTAATAGGGCAACAAGGCAAACTTGTCAGCCTGGGCGGTCTGAACCTTTTGCCTCAAACGGTGCATGGCAGTCCGGCCCACAAAGTAAGTACTCAATTGGCAAGGCGACTGCTTGGAGCGTATCACCTTGCCCAACGCCTCCCCCTCACTCTGGAAAGCCCGGTCCACCATGAATCGCAGGGCGTTCGTGTCATTCCAGTCGCCACTGTGCATGTTGTGATCGAGTATGGCGTTGGCCACGGCCCGTAGGTACCACTTCAACTGCAAGAGTCGCAGTCCCAGATCACCATCGCCGTAACCCTCATCCAGCATCACCTGCTCCATGTGGACCGCCCAGCCCTCGATGTAGACACCTGATGCGAAAATGCGTCGGACAAGGGAAGGATTTCGGTTGGCGTACTCAAGCTGGACGTAGTGGCCGGGGTAGGCCTCATGCAGTGTGAGAATCTGCATCATCCGGTTGTTGTATTCATCCAAGAATGACTCCACCCGCCGAGCGTCCCAATCTTTGGGTGGTGGCGAGATTGCATAAACACTCCTCGCCTCAAAATCGAGCGGGGGAGCATTGTTGAGATAGGCGACCGAATTGCCTCTTTGAAACTCCGGCATTTCCAGGATGTCACAGCGGTCGGGATCGGGCAGTTTAAGAAGGCCGCGCTTGCGGATGAATCCCTTCAGCTTCTCGGCTGACCCCTTCGCGTCTTTCACCAGCGTGTCGACCGTCCCCCGTTCGCGGGAAACCGCAGCTATCACCAGACGAGTGGTCTCGCGCCGCCCCTCGGGGGTGTCGGGCAATTGCGCCTTGGCGGGAAAAAGTGACGGCCATAGCGTGCGTGAAAGCGCGGCCATCTCCGATTCCACCCGGGAGAACTCCCGCTCCGCCTCGGCCAAAACCTCGGCGGCGGTAATGTCCGCCTCCAATTCGTATTCGAGCTTCCTGGCGAAGAGCGCGGGACCCAATTTCCATTGATCCGTGGAGCGGGGAAGCACGTCCTTTTCCAGGAACTGACGATAGGCCTCGAACTGGGGAACCAGGGCCTGGGCCTCCCGTCGAACCTCCTCCACCCCGTCGCCCTGGCCCAATGCATCTGCCAGTCCGGATTTGTACCAAGCCACACTCCCCGGAACCTGGCGAATCGCGGTCTCCACAAACACCCGCACCGGGGACTTGCCACCCTTTGCGGCCAGGTTGGCACGCGCCTGGTCCAACAGTCGGGGAATCTCCCGGATGCGAGCCAGGCAGGCTTTGGTGACCGCAGCCTTCGGCAAGGTTGTCTGGGTTACCAACAGGTAGGTGGAGTCTGTGGTGTATTCGTTGTAGGAACGGGGATCGGTATCGAGGGGGGCGAGGTTTTCCTCAATCCACAGGGAACGTTCCAGGCCGGTTTTCCAGATGGCCAGGTCCACACGCCCATTCGGACTCAACTGTTTTGGGTTGAAGTCCTTTTCCAATGACACCAGGGTTTTTCTAGTGTGGGCGAGCACCTTTTCCCTGCCCCCCGGACTGAGATCCTCCAGCTTGTTGGCAAAGCGGTGGTCACCCCAGCGGGTGCCGAGGAAGGGTTGCATGGCAATGTATTCGTCGAGCCACGCCTTGAACCCGGCAGCCAAGCGCTTGTCGGCCTCGTCGGCCCGAACCTGTGCACCCGAACCCAGGCAAAAAAACATTGCCGAGAGTGCGAGCAACCCGTTTTTGCAGCTCATGAGACCCACTCCGATTTTCCCTGATTTGTCCACCGCACCCGACCGGTGCCCCATTCCACGACCGGCTTGCCACCTTTGATTGTCTCATACCAGGCTTGGGCCAGGTTGGTGCGGGCCAACTTCCTCAAACCGGAGTAGGAAGTGGTGCACCTGGGATTCAATTCCACCACCCTGTCTTGGGATCCATCCGTGGCGGAGCCCATCAACATGTCCAATCCGGTCCATCCCCGGATGCCTGGCCAGCAGGATAAGGCTTGCCGCCCCAAGGCGTGAGCCCTTGATCGGATTTCGGGGTCCAAAGGGGTCTCACCACCCCGATACCCAAGTCTTCCATCCCCGCTGAGAAACTGGGCACAGGGTTCCAACCAAACGGTTTGGGACGGCCCCACCAATGCCGCCACACTCAAGGGATACCCAGCCACCCAAGGTTGAACCAACACCTGCCCAAGGTCATACCTTTGGGCCCAATCCAATACCTCGTCCGCTTCCTGAACAGTCCGGACCACACGGTTTCCCCACGAGCCTGCACCGCAAGCCAGTTTCACCACCGAGGGGATCGCTGGCAATTTATCCCCAGGTTGCCAAAAACGAGTCGGTATCGTGGGGACCTTGTTTTCCTCCCAAACCCGGGCCATGATCGCTTTGTTTCCAGCCTCCTGAAGGAGTTCCGGAGTTGGGCCCATGGATGGGCAGCCTGCCTGCCTGAGCCATTCGGCTGTTTTGGAAAGTGCCATCCCCACCTCGGGCGCGATGACCAGCCCGATATCGCATCGTGAAGCCAAGGAGCGGAACTGTTCACCCCCGGGTGAGGGAAATGCCGGCTCCCACGCGATGGAATCTGGAAGCTCCTCTGGTTTTACCACCCGCGGATCGATGCTGGTAAGCACCTGAGCCCCGGGAATTTGGGCCAAATCCATGGCAAGTGCCAAGAACATGGTTTTGCCCTCATTGACCAGCGAAGGCAATTCCTGAAGGTGAGCAATACCCCCCGAGCAAATCCATTCGTGGAAAAAAATCTTCACTCCTAGATCGGTCCTTCCTGACCTGTTTTCGACTCACAAGTCTTGTCGAGCGCTGCGGTGATGGTTGCCGCCTGCCTGGCTTTCCACCAACGCCAAAGCGCCTCCCCGCTGAAAAGGAGCAAGGCTGTCCAAATCCAATAGAACCCGAAAAGACGGCCCGGATCTATCGGCTCGCCCAGCAGAGTCACAGCCAGGATGAACTGCATTGTGGGTGACAGATACTGGAAGAAACCCAAAACCGCCAGGGGCAAGGCGCGCACCCCCGCCGCAAACAGCAGCAACGGTCCTGCTGTCACCAACCCGCTGAGAATGATCAGCACCGCCTGGAGACTGTCATCGATCTCCAGTTGCCCGACAACATACACCCATGCCAATCCAACAACACCCAAAGGGAAAAGGAGAAATGTTTCGGCCGCCAAACCGACCAACGGATCCACCGGGGCCAATTTGCGCAGCAGTCCATAGAACCCGAATGAGAAGGCGAGGCCCAATCCGAGCCAAGGGGTTTGACCAGTATTCTTTATCAAAAAAAACAGACCCACAGCCGCCAATATCGAGGCGATCACCTGAGCCAAGCGAAGTTTTTCACCCAGAAAAACCATGGCAAGGACCACGCTGAATAGCGGGGTGATGAAATAACCCAGACTGGCCTCCTGCACCCGGCGCAATTCCATGGCAAGAATGTATTGGAACCAATTGGCACAGATCAGGATGGATGAAAGCACCAATATGGATGTCGATTTTCTGGACCGAAAAACCGCGCGGAATTCCGGCCATTTTCCCCGCCAAGCAAGGAGAAAAGCCATCAGGGCCGCAGTCCAAATCGACCTGTGGAGCACCAACTGAACCGGAGGCACAGAACCCAATGCCCTGAAATACAACGGCATCAGACCCCAGGCCACAAAAGCACCCAAGGCGCAGGCTAGGCCCGCGCCTGTGGAAGGTTGCCTGTTTTGGGATGAATCCAAACTCACCCGCGGATTCCAAGCACATCGCGCATGGAATATGCCCCTGCCGGCTTGCCGGCCAAAAATCGAGCGGCAGCCAGGGCACCCAAGGCATAACTGTCCCGGCTGTGCCCCCTGTGCACCAACTCCATGGTTTCACCCAATGTGCTGAAGATCACGGTGTGTTCGCCAACATTGTCACCCACCCGAACGGCATGGACACCGATTTCGCCCAGGGGCCTTTCACCCACCAACCCTTCCCGGCCATGGACAATACGCTCCTGCCCCATGGCCTTTTGAACAATTTCCGCAAAAGTGAGCGCGGTTCCCGAGGGGGAGTCCTTCTTGAAGCGGTGATGCCTCTCGACAATTTCCACATCAAAACCCTTGCCATTGAGCATATTGCCAGCAACGCGGGTCAATTCGAACAGCACATTCACCACGAGGCTGAAATTGGAAGCCTTGAGAATCGCAACATGATGGCTGGCGGCCGAGACTGCATCCTCCTGTTTTTTGTTCAACCCGGTGGTGGCCAAGACCAGAGGGATTTTGTGGGTGACTGACACCTCCAAAACCCTTTCCAAGGCTTCGGGCACGGAAAAATCAATGATGGCCTCTGGACGGGAATCGGTTGCGAGACTGTCAGCGAGGGAAACCCCAATCTTGCCGATACCTGCCACCTCGCCGGCGTCGGATCCCAACCGGGGATTGCCGGGAGCCTCCAGAGCGGCCACAACCTTCTGGCCCGGTGTCGTGGCCCCCAAAGCGACCACCCGCTGCCCCATGCGCCCGGAGGCCCCGTTGACTGCCAATCGAATGGACATGTTCAATCCTTCCTGAAAATCAGGCCTTGAAGGGCCATAACCCCAACTTGCTTCCGGCCAGCTTATTCCCGTTTGCGGCCGCTTCCCTGCATGAGCGCATGATATTTGCCAAGAGTGAAACCGGCCGGATCAAATGATTCCCGGCTTCCGTCCGGCCAGAATACCTCGATGGCTTCCAACGCAGTAGCCAGGCCCAAACCAAAGTGGAGGCGACGGTCCTGGGATGAGGCGTAACTTCCCCCCCCCTTGACCTGCCGGGACAAAGTTTTGCCACCAACGGTCAACCGGACTACCGTTCCGACCCGGC
>CAWUOE010000162.1:0-7362 GCA_963923355.1 uncultured Gemmataceae bacterium
ACCCAATCGGGCGGCCCCTCGCAGATCGAACTGTTCGACCACAAACCGGGTCTGGCGAAATACGCTGGCACGGAATTGCCCGATTCGGTCCGGATGGGTCAGCGGTTGACCACCATGACCTCTGGCCAGAAACAACTGGTGATGCCGGCCCGCACGGGTTTCCATTTTGGGCGCAAATCGGGCGCCACGGTCGGGCACTGGCTGCCGCGCACCGCCGCGATTTCCGACGAGCTCTGCTTCATCAAGTCGATGACCACGGACCAGATTAACCACGCCCCGGCGATGACCCAGTTCCTCACGGGCAACCAGATCCCCGGGCGGCCCAGCATGGGCGCCTGGGTGAGCTATGGCCTTGGCAGCGACAATCGTAATCTGCCCGACTACCTGGTGATGATCTCGCGCATGCAGAGGCCCAGCGACCAGCCGCTGTACGACCACTACTGGGGCAGCGGCTTCCTTCCCTCCAGCTTCCAAGGGGTGAAGCTCAGGAATTCCCGGGATCCGGTGCTGTACCTGAGGGATCCGGATGGCTTGTCGCGCGAAATGAGGCGGGGCATGCTGGACACGCTTGGCAGCCTGAACCGCGCCAGGCTTGGCCAGACCAACGATCCGGAAACCCTGACCCGCATTCGCCAATACGAGATGGCCTTCCGCATGCAGTCGAGCATCCCGGAACTGACGGACCTGCGCGACGAGCCCGAGGAGGTGTTCGAACTGTACGGGCCCGACTCGCGCCGGCCGGGAACCTATGCGGCCAACTGCATCATGGCCCGACGCCTGGCCGAGCGGGGCGTCCGTTTCATTCAATTGTTCCATCCAGATTGGGACCACCACAGCCGGTTGCCGTCCTGGTGCACCGCCCGTTGTCGCGACACCGACCAAGCCAGTGCGGCCCTGGTGGTGGACCTGAAGCGGCGGGGCCTGCTGGATGACACCCTGGTGATCTGGGGCGGGGAATTCGGCCGCGGCGTGGCGGGCCAGGGACAGTGGGACAGCCCCGAGGCCGGCCGGGACCACCATCCCCGGTGTTTCACGGTCTGGCTGGCCGGTGGCGGCGTGAAGGCCGGTCACACCCACGGCGCCACCGATGAGTTCAGCTACAACGTGGCGGAAAATCCGGTCCATGTGCGCGACTTGCACGCCACGGTGCTGCACCTGCTCGGGATCAATCACGAGACGATGACCTACCGTTTCCAGGGTCTGGATTTCCGTCTCACCGGGGTGGAGCCGGCCCGCGTGGTCCGGGAAATTGTGGCCTGAATTGGTCTCTTGATTCGTGGGGATTCCGTCCATGCGCGCGATGCTTTGGGGACTGCTGGTTTGTTGCCTGGGCCAGGCGCGGGCTGCAGATATTGTCCTATGGCCCGAGGGAGCGCCCGAGCCAAAGGTTCCTGGCGAACCGGCCGAGGTGGTCACCAAAGGCAAGGATGGCATTTCCAGGAGGACCAATGTTTCCAGCCCGAGGTTGGTGCCTTACCTGCCTGGGGAGGGAGTGAAAAGGACCGGCGCTGCGGTGGTGGTGGTGCCCGGGGGCGGTTTCGGCCTGCTGGCCGACGAGCACGAGGGATCGGACGCCTGCAAGTGGCTGGCCGCTCAGGGAATACAGGCGTACCTGCTGGTACACCGCACCCCCACCAGCAAGCACGCCGAGCCCAACCTGGGGCCAGCGCAGGATTGCCAGCGTGCCGTGCAGGTGCTGCGGGCTCGATCGAATGAGTTCGGCATCGATTCCAAAAAGATCGGGGTGCTGGGTTTCAGCGCGGGCGGGCAAGTGGCGGCAGTCGCCTGCGCCAACGAGTCACTGGCACCTGTTGGGGGCGACAAGGAATCGGTGTCCCACCGGCCGGATTTCCTGCTCGCGATCTACGCCTGGAAGATTTACGATCCCGCCAAAAAGGCGCTGCGCGCCGATCTGCCTGTTTCGGGAAAGTTCCCTCCCACCTTCATCGCCCAGATGGGAGATGACCCAGGTTCGCTTGCCCAGGGCAGTGCGCTGCTCTATCTGGCTTTGCTTGAGAACAAGGTGCCAGCCGAGTTGCACATCTACGAGAAGGGTGGCCACGGCTTCGGCATGAATGCCCGTGCTGGGGCACCCGGAACCAAGGATTGGTCTGCCCGGGCAATGGAGTGGCTGCGGGGCAGGGGGCTGGCCAACTGAGCCGCCGAGAAAAGCATGGTCGAAAGGGATGAAAACATGGTCATTAGGCGTCTCCCCCTCCGTCACATGGCCGCCATGGCGGGAATGCTTTTCACGGCGGTGGCGCTCTGCCAAACGAAAGCCGTCCCTGTGGGGCAGAAGAGCCCCGAGAGACAAAAGAATTCCGTGGGGATGGAATTTGCCAAGTTATCTCAGGGAGTCTTTCAGATGGGGTCTCCCCAGGGGGAAAAAGATCGTCTGGAAACAGAGACACTCCACCGCGTCGGTATCAGCAAGAAAACCTGGATGGGAGTGCATGAGGTGACCCAGGCGCAATATGCCCGGGTTACCGGAGAAAGCCCATCTCATTTCAAAGGGGACAACCTGCCGGTGGAGAAGGTGAGCTACGACGATGCGGTTGAATTTTGCCGCAAGCTGTCAGCGCTGCCACAGGAGCGGGCAGCCGGCCGTTCCTATCGGCTGCCCACCGAGGCCGAGTGGGAATACGCCTGTCGCGCCGGAACCACGACCCCCTTCCATTTTGGCGATTCCACGAATGGCACGCAGGGCAACCACGATGGCACCAAAACCTATGGCACCACCCAACCCGGCCCAAACCTTGGAAAAACCGCGCCGGTAGGAAGCTATCCAGCCAACGCCTGGGGGCTCCACGACATGCATGGCAATGTGTGGGAATGGTGTGCCGATTGGTACGGCCCGCTGGCGGCTGGCGAAACCATCGATCCGCAGGGCGCCGAACAGGGGACGGGACGGGTGCTACGCGGCGGAAGCTGGGCCAATGCCGGCAAAAACTGCCGGGCGGCGGACCGCTACGGCTACGACCCGAAATCCCGCAAAAACTATCTCGGTTTCCGGGTGGTCCTGGAGCAGAAAAAGGACCAACCCCTGAAGTGAACTAGATGAACGCGTAGCTGGTGGGGGTGATGACCAGTTCGGGCACACTGGCCCGGGGTGGCAACCCGGCGACGAAGGCCACTGCCTGGGCGACATCCTCGGGCTGAAGGATGCCCAGCTTGTGGTCCTCGGTGACCGGGTTGGGACGGGCCTCCAGGATGGGGGTGTTCACCTCGCCGGGATAGATGGAACAGAACCGGATGCCGTTGGGTTTTTCCTCCACCGCGGCGGCGGTGATCAGGCCGTGCAACGCGAACTTGGCGGCGACATAGGCCGGACCACCCAGTGGATTGCCCCGCTTGCCGGCGATGGAGTTGATCACCACCACGAGGCCGTTTTTGCGTTGACGCATGCCGGGCAGCACCGCCTGCAGCATCTGGAAGGCGGCATTGAGGTTGCTGTCGAGCATGGTCTTCCAGCGCTCGCCGGTCAGCTCGCGCAGGGTACGCTCCTTCAGATTCCCGCCGGCGTTCGCCACCAGCAGGTCGATGTGGCCCAAATGCTTGGTGGCTGTCGCCTCGATGCGCGCCGCATCTTCCGGGTTGGACGAGTCCCCCGCCACGGCAAAGGCCCGCCCGCCATGGTCGAGCGTGGTCAGCGCGGCCCAGAGCTTCTGCTGGTCGCGGCCGGAGATGACCACACGCGCTCCCTGTGCGAGCAGCAGCCGGGCGGTGGCAAGACCGATGCCGCTGCCGCCGCCGGTGATCAGGACGCCGAGGTCCTTCAGCATTTGGTTGGGCATGTCGGGCGCTCCTGGAGTGTGGGGGCTTTCTGGTGATTCGCGGCAGCCGGGCCGGGGTTTTGGCGGTGTACCCGGCACCTTGAACTGGTAGATTAGCGAAAGTGTCGGGCCATGCAAAACCGGCCGCGGGAATCCCCGGGGCCGGTATCGTTTCAGGCCCGGCACTGGATGAATGGATTTTGTTTTTCCCTCCCTGTGGATGCCTGCGATGAATGCCGAGACCCGGCGCCGTGTCGATGACCTGATCAGCCGCCTGCGCTTCCTGCGGGACTCTCTTTGACATCCGCGGCAAACGCGTCGAACGCGAAAAACTCAACGAGGAACAGGCTGCGCCGAACTTCTGGGACAACCCTGACAAGGCGCAAAAGCGCATCGCCGCGTTCAAGTCTTCCGCCGGCACCCTGAAGATTTACGAGGAACTGGAGAAGGGCCTCGGCGATCTGGAAGTGCTGAACGATATGGCCGCCGAGGATCCGTCCATGGCGACGGAACTGGAAACCGAGCTGGCTGCCAAGGAAAGGGAACTCGACGCCTTCGAACTGCGCAGCATGCTGAGCGGCCAGGCCGATGGCTACAACGCCTTCCTGCGGGTTCAGGCCGGTGCCGGCGGCGCCGAGGCCTGCGACTGGGCGCAGATGCTGTTGCGCATGTATTCCCGGTGGGCCGAGCGCAACGGTTACAAGGTGGAGATGCTTGACGAGGTGCGCAGCGAGGAAGCCGGCCTGCGCAGCGCCACCATCAAGATCGAGGGGGACAACGCCTACGGCTACCTGCAGTCGGAAACCGGGGTGCACCGTCTGGTGCGGATCAGCCCCTTCGACAGCAACGCCCGGCGGCAGACCAGCTTCGCCGCCGTGGATGTGACGCCCGAAATCGATGACACCATCTCCATCGACATCAAGCCCGACGATCTGGTGCGCCAGACCTTTCGCTCGGGTGGTCCCGGTGGCCAGCACCAGAACAAGACCGAGTCGGGTGTTCGGTACATCCATGTGCCCACCGGTGTGGCCGCCGAAAGCCGTACTGAGCGCAGCCAGCACAAGAATGACGACAACGCCATGAAGCTGCTGAAGGCGCGTCTGTACAAGATTGAGGAGATGAAGCGCCGGGCCGAGGTGGAAAAGGCTTATGACGACAAAGGTGAGGTGGCCTGGGGCAACCAAATCCGCAACTACGTCATGCAGCCCTACACCATGGTGAAGGACAATCGCACCGACCAGCAGACCCCTCAGGTCAATGAGGTGCTAGATGGGGATATAGATGCGTTTATCCAGGCATATCTCCGTCAAAAGGCAGCTGGAAAGGCTATGACAGCCAAGGCTGCCAGCGACGATTGAGAAAAGGCGGGCGGTCAGAAGAACTTGCCCGTTTCTCCCATCCATCCCTCCGGATGCCCATTTCGGGGCCTGGAGGGATTTTTTGTGAAATTTGTTTCATTTTTGGTCAGAAATGAAACATTTGGTCTGATTTATTCTCTGATATTTAGTGGATAAAGACTTTAATGAGTGACAGAATCGTAGGTATCAGTCGGGTGACCGGTTTCATCTGGAGGCCATTCCATGCGCCCCGCACCAATTTTCAGCCTTGTTTGCCTGACCGCCTGGGCGGGTGGGCTTTTTGCCGCTGAACCCGCGACCAAACGGGTCAAGGCGTTGCCTTCGGTCGAGCTTTCGGCCCGAATCGACAAGCTGATCAACGATAACCTGGCCGATTCTAATATCCCCCCTTCGTCCCGCTCCACGGATTCGGAATACCTCCGCAGGGTTTATCTCGATTTGGCCGGCCGCGTCCCCACCGCGGAGGAGGCCAAGGCCTTCCTCGATTCCAAGGAAAATGACAAGCGCACCAAGTTGGTGGACAGTCTCCTGGCCGGGAAAGACCATGCGCGCCATTTGGCGGATATCTGGCAGGGACTTTTGATTTCCAAGAACTCCGATGCCCGCCGGGTGCAACGCCAACCGTTTACCGATTGGATCGCCGAGCAGTTCGAAAAAAACCGTCCCTACAACGAGACCGTGCGGGCCATCCTCACCGCCGAGGGGCCGCAGGATACCAACCCGGCAACAACCTTCTGGCTTTCCCAAGTCACGGTGGACCGGATGACCGACACCATCGGCAAGGTGTTCATGGGTTCGCAGATCCAGTGCGCCCAATGCCACAACCACCCGTTCACCGGGTGGAAGCAGGAAGAATATTGGGGTATGGCCGCTTTTTCGTTGAAGGTGGCCGCCCGGCCGCCCGGCAACAAGCAGACCGAATCGCCCGTGGTGCGTGAGACACCCAAGGTGGTGAAGGGCAGGAAGAACCTGCCCGAGAGCGCCAAGTTTGTGGATCCGAAATTCTTTGGCGGTGACAAACCCAAGGTGAAGGAGACCCAGCCGCTGCGGCCCGTGCTGGCAGACTGGCTGTGCGCCACTGACAACCCGTTCCTGGCCAAGGCGACGGTCAATCGACTGTGGGCCCTCATGTTCGGCCGCGGGCTGGTGCATCCGGTGGACAATATCAACGACACCAACCCGGCCAGCCACCCCGAATTGTTGGATGAGCTGACTTCGCAGTTCCAGGCAGGAGGCTTCGACCTCCGGGCGATGCTGCGATCGATGGCGCTCAGCGAAACCTACCAGCGCTCCAGCAAGCCCGTTCCCGGCAACCAGGACACGCTGGCCGAGGCCTATTCCCGCATGCCGATCAAGGTGCTCACACCGGAGCAACTGTTCGATTCGATCGTGACCGTGCTGGGCGTGCCCGAGGTGCCCGCCGCCCGCCGTCGCGCCCAGATGAACACCAAAACCCCCAATGCGAATGGCCCCAGGCAGCAGTTCCTGGCACTGTTCGAGGGTGACCCGGATGCGGACGCAACCGAGTATCTGGCTGGCATCCCCCAAGTGCTCAACCTGATGAACTCACCGCGGATGAACACTGCCGCGGCGGTCAATCGCCTGACGCAGGGACTCGACAATGCCGAGGCCATCGACAAGCTGTACCTGGCCACCCTCTCCCGTCCCGCCACCGAGGAGGAGAGGCAGCGCGCTCTGAAGTTGCTGAAGGAAAGCGACAAGCCCCGCCAGGCCCTGGGCGATGTGCTCTGGGCATTGATGAATTCCAGCGCTTTTGCCTCGAATTACTGATCCGTCCCTGTTTTCCCGGAGCACGGCCATGAATCCGCTTGCGCGCATCGCTGAGGGCGAGGGTCTTTCCCGCCGTGACGCGTTCCGCCTGACAGCCGCCGGTGTGTCGGCGACCAGCCTGTGCGGCTGGTTGCCAGTGCTGGCCCGGGCTGAGGCGGATGCGGCCAAAAAGCCCGATGCCACCGCGCTGAAGGCCTCGAAAAAGGCCTGCATCGTGCTGTGGATGGACGGCGGCCCCAGCCACATGGACACCTTTGACCTGAAACCGGAGGCGAAGGGCAAGGGGGAGTACAAGCCCGTTGCCACCAGCGCCAAAGGCATCCAAGTCAGCGAGCATCTGCCCCATTTGGCCAAGCAGATGCACCGGGTTGCCCTGCTGCGCGGCATGAGCACCCAGGAAGGTGCCCACCCCCGCGCCAAATACCTGCTGCACACCGGTT
>CAWUOE010000163.1:0-7341 GCA_963923355.1 uncultured Gemmataceae bacterium
GGAGAACAGCCCGGTGCTGCGGGAACGGATTGTGGGCGGGCTGGGGCTGTTGGGGCTGAAGCTGGACCCGAGCGCCAACCGGAACCGGTTGCCGGGTGGCGATGTTCCCAAACCCCTGCGGGTGTCCGCGGCGGATTCGAGTGCCACCATTCTGGTGGTGGGAGCGCGGGAAGACTGGGTGATTGCCCGGGAGACGGCGTGCTTGATGTGGAGGGAAGGTCAGGGTGGCGTCTGACGGATGCGCAGTTCGCGGGGAGTCAGAACCGAGAAATTGCCGGCCAAATGGATTTCATTTTCGGCCAGCGCCGAGCAAACCAGACGGATTTTTTCAGATTCAGAGGCGCCTTCGAGGCGGAGGAGCATGACACCGGCGTGGGGCAAGCGGTGCCGATAAACCAGTTCCCCAAAATCCTTGTCGGCCGTCAGCAGCAGGAAGTGATTGCCGGCCGCTTTACGGAGGATGATTTCATCGGATAGGCCGGGTGATTCTTCGGCAATGGATTGGACATCGTGGCCGAGATTCCGCAAAGCGTTGATGACCGGATAATCGACCCCTTCGTCCGCCAGAATTTTCATGCGGGTTGGAGTTGCATGGGAATGATCATTTCGTTGCGCATCACCGCGGCGGCGTAGGATAAGGCGGCCGGGATGGCGCCCTCGGGCAGGTGAGGAAAGGCTTGATGGATTTGGGACGAGGATTCACCCGCCGCAAGTCTGTCGAGGATGAGTTCCACCGAAATGCGGGTTCCGGCAACAACGGGTTTGCCATTCAGGACATCGGGCCTTGATTCAATGGTCGCTGTTGCCATGGCTTGAATCTCTTGAATTGACCCGGATTTATCAGGATCGCTGACTGGATTGTATTCTAACGCCTGCGCGGTTCATTATCAGGCTGGCTGCCAATTTGACTGATGCTTTTGGTCGGTGCAGGTGGCCTTTTTACAAGGGTGTCAATCTGGCAGCTTGCGATGATTCCAAAGGCTAAATTCTTGGTACGGATGTTGCTTGTAATCAGGTCATGGGTTTGAAACAGGCTGGAATGGTGGACGCAAGTTGATCCACCGGAAGGAGTTGCGATGAACCTGAACAAGTACACCGAAAAGGCACAAGAAGCGTTGATGGAGAGCCAGAACCTGGCCCAGCGGAACGGGCAGGCGGCGGTGGAGCCGGAGCATCTGTTGAAGGTGCTGGCGGAACAGGACCCGGGTTTGGCGCTGTCGATCCTGCGCAAGGCGGGGATTGCGGTGGATGGCCTGGTGCGGCGGATCGACCAGGTGGTGGAGCAACTGCCGAAGGTGAGCGGGGGCGGATCGGTGGGGATGACCCGCCGGCTGGGCGACCTGTGCCTGAAGGCCGAGGATGAGGCGAAGCAGTTCAAGGATGATTATGTCTCGGTGGAGCACCTGTTGCTGGCGCTGGTGGGAGATGGCGGCTTGGCGGGTCGGACGCTGAAGGAATTCGGCGTGAGCCGGGACCGGCTGATGGGGGCGCTGCAGGAGGTGCGGGGCAGCCAGCGGGTGACGACGCAAAATCCGGAGGCGACCTATGAGGCGCTGGAGAAGTACGGGCGCGACCTGACGAAGAGCGCCACGCTGGGCAAGCTGGACCCGGTGATCGGGCGGGACGAGGAGATCCGTCGGGTGGTGCAGGTGCTGAGCCGGCGGACGAAGAACAATCCGGTGCTGATCGGCGAGCCGGGCGTGGGCAAGACGGCGATCGCCGAGGGGCTGGCGATGCGGATTGTGCGCGGGGATGTGCCGGAGGGTTTGAAGAACAAGAAGATCGTGTCGCTGGACATGGGGGCGCTGATCGCGGGGGCCAAGTACCGGGGCGAATTCGAGGAACGGCTGAAGGCGGTGCTGAAGGAGGTGGCCGACAGCCAGGGTGTGATCATTTTGTTCATTGACGAGCTGCACACGGTGGTGGGCGCGGGCAAGGCGGATGGCGCCATGGACGCGGGCAACCTGCTGAAGCCGATGCTGGCGCGCGGCGAGCTGCACTGCATCGGCGCGACGACGCTGGACGAGTACCGCAAGCACATTGAAAAGGACGCGGCGCTGGAGCGGCGTTTCCAGCCGGTGATCGTGGACCAACCGAGCGTGGAGGACACGATCAGCATCCTGCGCGGGCTGCGCGAGCGGTATGAGCAGCACCATGGCGTGCGGATCCAGGACGCGGCGATGGTGTCGGCGGCGGTGCTGTCGAACCGTTACATCGCGGACCGGTTTTTGCCGGACAAGGCGATTGACCTGGTGGATGAGGCGGCGGCGAAGCTGCGGACCGAGATCGACAGCATGCCGGCGGCGCTGGACGAGTGTTTGCGGCGGCGGCGGCAGCTTGAGATCGAGCAGGTGGCGCTGAAGAAGGAGAAGGACGCGGCGAGCCAGGCGCGGCTGGAGAAACTGGAGAAGGAACTGGCCGAACTGAAGAACCAGTCGGACACGATGCAGGCGCAGTGGAGCGCCGAGAAGGACCAGGTGCTGAAGCTGCGGGGGTTTCGGGAGCAGATTGAGGCGACGAAGCAGGCCGTGGAGAAAGCCGAGCGGGAGTACGACCTGAACAAGGCTGCCGAGCTGAAATATGGCAAGCTGAACGAGCTGGAGCGCCAACTGCGCGAGGCTGAGGCGGGCTTGGCCGGCAAGCAGGGTGCCAGCCGGTTGATCAAGGAAGAGGTGGACGAGGAGGATATCGCCAGCGTGGTGAGCCGGTGGACCGGGGTGCCGGTGACCCGGCTTTTGGAGGGCGAGCGGCAGAAGCTGCTGAACCTGGGCAAGGAGTTGCACAACCGGGTGATCGGCCAGGACGAGGCGGTGACGGCTGTGGCGGAGGCGGTGCTGCGGGCGCGGTCGGGCCTGAAGGATCCGCAGCGGCCGGTGGGTAGCTTCATTTTCCTGGGGCCGACGGGCGTGGGGAAAACGGAGCTGGCGCGGGCGCTGGCGGAGTGCCTGTTCGACGACGAGCGGGCGCTGGTGCGGATCGACATGTCGGAGTACCAGGAGAAGCACACCGTGGCGCGGCTGATCGGCGCGCCCCCGGGGTATGTGGGCTTCGAGGAGGGGGGCCAACTGACGGAGGCGGTGCGGCGGCGACCGTATGCGGTGCTGCTGTTCGACGAGATTGAGAAGGCGCACCATGATGTGTTCAACGTGCTGCTGCAGGTGCTGGACGACGGCCGGCTGACCGACGGGCAGGGCCGGGTGGTGGACTTCAAGAACACGCTGATCATTTTGACCAGCAACGTTGGCAGCCAGAGGATTTTGCAGCACAAGGGATCGTTCGTGGGGGAGGTGTACGAGCGGATGAAGGACACGGTGATGGACGAGCTGCGGAAGGGGTTCCGGCCGGAATTCCTGAACCGGATCGACGACATCATCGTCTTCCACGCGCTGGACGAGCGGCACCTGAAGGAGATTGTGGAGATCCAGTTGGGGCGGCTGCGCAAGCGCCTGGGCGAGCGGCGGGTGGAACTGGAACTGACCGACGCGGCCAAGACGCACCTGGTGAGCGAGGGGTACGATCCGGCGTACGGGGCGCGGCCCCTGAAGCGGGCGATCCAGCGCGAGGTGGAGACGCCCCTGGCCCGGAAGATATTGGAGGGCGCGGTGCGCGACGGGCAAACGGTGCTGGTGGATTGCCCGGCGAACGCCGAGGCGCTGACCTTTACCACCAAGGACGGGGAACCCGGCGAGGGCACGGGCAAGGGGCGCTGACCGGCGCGGAAACGGGAGTGATGCCATGACCGAGTGGACCGGTGAACAGGACCGGCAGAAGCCGGCGAAGCAGGGCGGCGGCATGCCGTGGACGCAAACGGCGCTGCTGCTGTTGCTGCTGGTGATGATCGGCGTGCAGGTGGCCCCCAACGTGGGCGCCCTGGCCCGGCGGTGGTTTGGCGGACGTGACGCGGCGGTGCCGCGCGCGGTGACGGCGCGCGGCGACCTGGCCTCGGACGAGAAGGCAACCATCGAGCTGTATGAGCAGTCGCGCGAGTCGGTGGTGCATATCACCACGCTGACGGACCGGCCGACCGGGCCTTTCGGCGGGAACTTCCACGAGGTGCCCTCGGGGACCGGGTCGGGCTTCATGTGGGACGACCGGGGCCATGTGGTGACGAACTTCCATGTGATCCAGGGGGCCAACGGGGCGGAGATCACCCTGCATGACCAGCGGTCTTTCCGGGCGACGCTGGTGGGGGCGGCACCGGACATCGACCTGGCGGTGCTGCGGATCGACGCGCCGCTGGAGGCGCTGCATCCGATTCCGCTGGGGACCTCGACCGACCTGAAGGTGGGGCAGAAGGTGTACGCCATCGGCAACCCCTTCGGACTGGACCAGACGCTGACGACCGGCATCATCTCGGCGCTGGGGCGGGAGATCGAATCGGCGGGGCAGCAGAAGATCCGCGATGTGATCCAGACCGACGCGGCGATCAATCCCGGCAACTCGGGCGGGCCGCTGCTGGATTCGGCGGGGCGATTGATTGGCGTGAACACGGCGATCGCCAGCCCGTCGGGTGTGTCGAGCGGTATCGGTTTCGCGATCCCGGTGGATGATGTGAACCGGGTGGTGCCGCAACTGATCAGCGAGGGGAAGGTGGCCCGGCCGGTGCTGGGTGTGAGCCTGATCAACCCGGCGCTGATCCGCAACATGGCGGTGCAGGGTCTGGCGGTGGCCAGCGTGACGGAGAACAGCGGTGCGATGCAGGCGGGGATACGCCCGGCCCAGACCGACCGGCGCGGGCGGCGGATGCTGGGGGACGTGATCGTGCGGGTGGAGGGAAAGCCGACCCGGACAGTGGATGACCTTTACCACATCCTGAAAAACCGGAAATCGGGCGACGTGGTGGAGGTGGTGGTGGTGCGGGAGGAGCAGGAGGTGCCGCTGCGGGTGGCGCTGTCGCCGAACCCGGGGTTTTAGGATGGCGCCAGCCCCTGCTGCCGGGGGCTGTTTTGGAGTGACCGTTCGTGAACCAGCCGATCCGGTGTGGGTTCTGTTTGGATCGACTGCCCTTGCACTGATTTGGCCGTTTTTCGTATCCGCCAACGCCTTAGGTTCCACACAACCGGGCGGAGATCGCGGACATGGCTGCAAATCCTTTTCAGCAAAAGAGTTGCGGACGCATTCGCACAGGTTGGGCGGCTGTGATCACGGGTTGTTCGCTGGCGCTACCGGCGCTGGGCCAGACCCCCGCGGAGCCGGTGGACCAGATACGGGCGGCCCTGAAGGCTTTTGACCAGACCCCTGCCGAACGGGAAAAGGCGCTGCGCACGCAGGTGGCGCGTTTGGGCAGCCTGCAGGAGGTGCGCCAGGCCCTGGAACTGGTGGAGTGGCAATCGCCCGAGGGGGCATCGGGTTTGGCCCGGGTGGACGCGCAGGTGCGCGCGGAACTGGTGGACCGCCTGGCGGAAGGCTATCGGAAGGTTTTGGCTGGAAGCGACAAGGAGCTGCGGGCGCGGTTGCTGGAAACCCTGACCGATTGCACCAAGGGGCGCAGCGGGGGACGCGGGGTGCTGGATGCCTGCTCGCTGGTGGCGGCCGAGCTGGGCACAGTGGCCCGGGGCAGCGACCCTGAACAGGGCGTGATGGCGATTGAAATGCTGGGAAGGGTGCCGTTGCCGGCCTCGGCCCTGGTGGGTGTGCTGGAGCCCTGTTTGCTGCCGGATTCTCCCTTGCGGCGTCTGGCGGTAGCCGAGGCGCTGGGTGAGATGGCGCGGCGGGAAGCGCAAGGGGCCAGCGGGCAGCAGGCGAACCCCGGCCGAGCGCTGGAGCAACTGTTGACCGTGACTGCCCTGGTGGGGCGGCTGACCGTGGATGACCAAGTGCGTGTGCGGCGGGCCAGCCTGGAGACGATTCACAGCCTGGCCCAACTGGCCCACGCGGTAGCCATGGACCGGAGCCCCTTGCCGGCCGGGGAGGGGGAGCAATCCCGCGACCTGGCGACGGGGAACGCCAGCCGACTGACAGCGGCCCTGGCGGGCAAGGTGCTGGTGTGCCTACGCGACCCGGATGCCGAGACGCGGCGCAAGGCGCAAGGCTGCCTGGCCGAACTGCTGCGGGTGCGGGGGAGCCTGGTGGACCATCCGCGGGCTGGAACCGACCCGATGGCGGCTGTGATGCGCCCGTGCCTGGGTACGCTGGGTGAGGCGCTGCGCGACCCTGAGGTGAAGGTGCGGCGTGCCGCGCTGGAATGCCTGGAGATTTTGGCGGAGGAATCGGCACCGTGCGGCACCGCCGTGCTGGAGACGCTGGTGGATCCGGACGCCTTCGCGCGCTGGGGAGCGATACGGGTGCTGGTGGCGCAGGGCAAGGCCGCCCCGGAGGGGACCCCGGACCAGATCCGGGCGCGCCTGGAGGACAAGGACGCGGATGTGCGTGGAGCGGCGGAGAGCGCGCTGCGACGATTGAGGAAATAGTCGGAAAGACGGAACGTTTCACACCGGCAACCGCCGCGGTTATGCTGCCCAGTGCAGTGCCGCGGCGGTGCTGTTTGGATGGGGTCTCCCGCCTGGGCGGGGCTGGTGGAAGGTGTTGCCATGCGACCGGATCGACGGGAGATGATGGGGCAGGCTGCCGGGGCATGCGGCGCGCTGGCCGTTGGCGGCATGGTGAAGGCGAGCCGGCAGCCAGGAGACGCCCCGGCGGTGCGGGAGGGCAACGACTGGCCGGGGTTTTTGGGGCCGACGGGGGACAGCGTGCTGGCGGGACCGGAGTTGCCATTCTGGGGCAAGGAAGGGCCGCCGGTGCTGTGGGACCTTGAGCTGGGGGAAGGGTACGCCCCGCCCTCGGCGTGGCAGGGGCGGGTGTATATCTACGATCGCGACGGGATGGGTAGCCGGCTGAGGTGCCTGGAGCTGACCACGGGGAAGACGCTGTGGAGTTTCAGCCATCCGGCGGACTATGTGGATTCGTACGGCTACGATGGCGGGCCGCGGACCTGCCCGGTGATCGCGGGCGGGCGGGTGTTCCTCTACAGCGCGGAGGGATGGCTGCATGGCCTGGACGCCCTTTCAGGCAAGGTGGCTTGGAAGCGCAACCTGAGCAAAGACCACGGGGTGGTGCAGAACTTCTTCGGAGTGGGGAGCACCCCGGTGGCGCATGGCAAGCGGCTGCTGGTGCAGGTGGGCGGCAGCCTGCCCGGTGCAGACGGCGGAGACTTCGCCAACCTGAAGCCGAATGGCAGCGCGCTGGTGGCCCTGGACCAGGCGACCGGCGAGACGATCTGGAAAGCGGGCAAGGACCTGGCCAGCTACGCCGGGCCGGTGGTGGCGAAACTGGGCGGGGCGGACCGGGTGCTGTTGTTCGCGCGCGGGGGACTGTGGAGCCTGCGGGCGGAGGATGGCGCGG
>CAWUOE010000164.1:0-7283 GCA_963923355.1 uncultured Gemmataceae bacterium
GTCAAGGGTTGGGGATCACAGGAAAAAGACGCACCAAACCGCCGCAAGGATAAACCCGCAGGCCAGCATGTATTTCCAGTGGATAGGCTCCCCCAGAAACCAGATGGAAAATGGAACAAAGACCGCCAGTGCGATCGCTTCCTGGAGAATCTTCAATTGACCCACCTGAAATCTGGTGTGGCCGATCCGATTGGCGGGAACCTGCAGCAGATACTCAAACAGGGCAACACCCCAGGAAATCAAAGCGGCAATGATCCAGGGTTTTTCGGCCAAACCCTTGAGGTGGCCGTACCAGGCAAAAGTCATGAAGACATTCGACAGGATCAGAAGGCCCGTGGTTTGCCAGAAAACGCCCATCCTGGGCCTCCTTCATCCTGGGTTGGGGATCATCCGGGCAGGCTGGCCATGTTCTGGTCGATGGACCGGAGTTGCTCTTCCAGCTCCGCCAGCGTGGCACGCTGTTGCTCTACCAGTTCGGCGGGGGCACGCTGGACGAAGGATTCGTTACCCAGCTTGGCCCGGATGCCAGCGATGGCTTTTTCCTTTTCCTGGCGCTGTTTGGTTAGGCGCACTCGTTCCGCTGCGGGATCAATGATGCCCTCCAGCAGGACAAATGCCTCGAAATCACTCTCCACCGCGCTGGCAGCCAGTTTGGGGCGTTCAATCTCCGCGGCGATGGTGAGTTCGCCCAAGCCTGCCAGGTCCCTCATCACCTGATGCAGGGGCTCAAGACCTCCAACGATGACGGCGGGGGCCTTGGCCAGTAATTTCAGAGGGGTTCTGTTGTCGATCTGGTAGCGGTTGCGGGTCTCGCGCACCAGACGAATGAGCCGTTGCATCCGCTCGATGACAGCCTCCACCCCGGGGTCCGTCCAGGCTGTTTCCGCAACAGGCCAGGGGGCCACGCAAACACTCGCCTCGGGTGATTGCCCGACAGCAAAACCCCTGTTCGGAGCAGAGGAATTGAGCGCATGCCAGATGGTCTCGGCCAGAAACGGCATGAAGGGCTGCAGCAACCGGGCAAGGTTGTCCAACACCGCCAGAAGAACCCGCTGGGCCGTAAGCCTTGTGGATTCGTGTCTGAGCCTTCCCTTGGCCAGTTCCAGGTACCAATCGCAAAAGTCCGACCACGTGAAATCGTACAGGAGCTTGATCGCCTCACTGAAGCGGAATTGCGCCAGCGCTTGGTCGATCCCCCGGATCGCGCCTGCCAGACGGCTGAGAATCCAGCGGTCCTCCAGCGCCATATCGGTGGTGGCAACATTGCCGGGAGTGTAACCCTCGAGGTTGATCAGGCAGAAACGTGTGGCGTTCCAGACCTTGGTCGCGAAGTTCCGTCCCTGCTCGAAGCGGTCGCTGGCCTGCTTGGCGGTAGGCAATTCCAAGTCGGGGGCAGGCCAGGGGCCACCGGGGCGGAAGGCCTTCTTGCAACCCGGGCAGGCGAGCTTCTTGGTGCGCATGTACATGTGCTCCTGCTTCACCGGCACCAAGGTGTCGCAGTGGGGGCAGACGTTGGAGACCGGCATGCGCGCGTCTTGCGTCTCGGTGGCCATCATCGCCATCTGGAAACGGAGCGCATCGGGCCCGTATCGGTCGATGATGTCCAGGGGGTCGACACCATTCCCTTTGCTTTTGCTCATGGTCTCGCCGAAGCCATCCGTGATCTTCGGGTGGATATAAACCTGGTGGAAGGGGATAAGGCCTGTGTTGTACAGGCCGCAGATGACCATGCGGGCAACCCACAGAGTGATGATGTCGCGCGAGGTGGATAGGACGCTGGTTGGGTAATAGTGTTTCAGGTCGGGGGTTTCGCCTGGCCAGCCCAATGTGCTTTCGGGCCACAGGGCGGAACTGAACCAGGTGTCCAGCACATCCCCGTCGCGGGTGAGCTTCACGCCCGCGCCCAGCAGGTCCTCCGGCAGGTCCAGAAGGCCGCACAGGTGGAAACCGCCTTCAGGTGCCTCCCGCCAGAAAATGTCAGCCCGGCCCGCCAGTTTGTCCTCCAGCAGCGCCTTTTCGCACCGGACATGCCAGACGGGAATCTGATGGCCCCACCACAACTGGCGACTGATGCACCAGTCGCGCTTTTCACCCAGCCAGTCCAGGTAAGTGGTGGCGTAGCGGGCGGGCGTGATTTTCACACGGCCATCGCGCACGGCCCCCATGGCCTTTTCGGCCAGTTCACTCATGTTGATGAACCACTGGTCTGACAAAAGCGGTTCGATGGGACTTTTGCTGCGGTCCGAGTGGGCAAGCTCGATGTCCCGGTCTTCCCGTCCCTCGAAGAACCCGAGGGACTCCATCTCCTCCACCACCTTTTCACGGGCCAGGTAGCGGTCCATCCCGGCATATTTGCCGCACAGGTTGTTCAGGGTGCCGTCGGGGTTCAGGATGTTAAGCAGTGGGAGGTTATTGCGCTGCCCGCAGGCGTAATCATTGCGGTCATGGGCGGGGGTGACCTTCACCGCGCCGGTGCCCAGTTCCGGATCGACCAGCAGCGGGTCAGCGATGATGGGAATCTGACGGCCCGCCAGCGGCACCTCCACCTGCTTCCCAATCCATGCCTTGTAGCGGTCATCCTCGGGATGGACAGCGATGGCCACGTCGCCCAGCATGGTCTCGGGCCGGGTGGTGGAGAACCGGATAAGGCCGGAGCCATCCACCAGGGGATAACGGAAAGTCCAGAATCCACCCTTCACCGTCTCGACAAAAGTTTCATCGTCCGCGACCGAGGTTTGCAACTGCGTGTCCCAGTTGACCAGACGTTTGCCGCGGTAGATGTGTCCGTCGCGAAACAGGTTGAAGAATGTCCGCCTCACCGCGGCGGCGCAGGTGGGGTCCAAGGTGAAGCGGGTGCGGGACCAGTCGCAGGAACAGCCCATCCCCCGTAATTGCTCGAGGATGCGGGAGCCGTACTGTTCTTTCCACTCCCAGATACGGCGGACCAATTCCTCCCGGCCAAGGTCGTGTCGGGTTTTGCCTTCCAGATCGCGGATCCGTTTTTCCACCACAGCCTGGGTGGCGATACCGGCGTGGTCGGTTCCCGGCACCCAGCAGGTGTCAAACCCGCGGGCCCTGTGCTGGCGCGCCAAAATATCCTGCAGGGTGTTGTTGAGGGCGTGGCCCAGGTGCAAGGCGCCCGTCACGTTCGGCGGCGGGATGACCATACTGAACGGGGGCTTGCCAGAATCGGGGCGGGCGGTGAAGAGGTCAAGCCGTGCCCACAGGTCGAGACAGTTTTTCTGGGCATCGCGCGGATCAAACGCCTTCGGCAATTCGGTGGACATGGCAATCTCTTGGAGGGTTGAGCGGATGCGGTTGAGCCGGGTCGGTGGATCAATTCCCGTTGGGGACTTCGCTGTCTTTGACGACCTTGTAGTTGATGCTGTCCACCAGGGCCAGCCAACTGGCTTCGATGATGTTCTCGCTGACCCCGACGGTGGACCAGATGTCGATGGAATCCTTGCTTTCCAGCACCACACGCACCCGGGCCGCCGTGCCGTCGCGCCCGTTGACCACGCGCACCTTGTAGTCGACCAGGCTCATCTCTGCCAGGCCAGGGTAAACGGGCACCAAGGCTTTCCGGAGTGCCGCATCCAGCGCGTTGACCGGGCCGTCCCCCTCCGCCACGGTGTGAAACGTCTCACCCAAGGCGATGATCTTGACCGTCGCCTCGCTCACACCCGAATGGGGGCCATGCTCCACATTGACCCGATAGGAGACCAGGTCGAACAGCGGTTTGAAGTTTCCGGCGGTTTTGCGCACCAAGAGTTCGAAGGAGGCCTCGGCCGCCTCGAATTCATAGCCCGCGTGCTCGAGGTCCTGCACCTGTTCCAGGATCCGCCGCATCAGGTCTCGGTCCTGGGCCATGCTGAGCCGGGCGGTTTTGGTGATGATCGTGGATTGTCCGGACAGTTCGCTGACCAGGATCCTGCGCTCGTTGCCGACGGTCGCCGGGTCAATGTGCTCGTAGCTGCGGGCCAGCTTGCTGACCGCGTGGGTGTGCATGCCTCCCTTGTGGGCGAAGGCACTCAGGCCAACAAACGGTTGGCCGGGCCGGAAGTTCATGTTGGCCGTCTCGTAGACGAATCGAGAAACCTCGGTCAGGCGCGCCAGGCTCCCCGGCAGAAGCACCTCTCGACCCATCTTGAGGCCCATCACTGCAGCCACGCTGATAAGATCGACATTGCCGCAGCGCTCTCCGATCCCGTTGATCGTACCCTGCACCTGAAGAGCTCCTGCCTCGACGGCGGCAATGCTGTTGGCGACCGCCAATTCACAGTCGTTGTGGCAGTGGATCCCCAGTGTCACCCCCTCGCACGCCGACAGCGCGGCGCGAACCCCCGCCGCCACCTCATGCGGCATGCTGCCACCGTTGGTGTCACACAGGATGACGGTGGTGGCTCCAGCCTTGGCGGCAGATTTCAAGGTGGCGAGGGCATAATCCGGGTTGGCCTTCCAGCCGTCGAAAAAGTGCTCGGCGTCGTAAAACACCTCCCGCCCCTGGCCTTTGCAGAAGGCAACCGAATCGCCGATCATCGCGAGGTTTTCTTCCGGCGTGGTGCCGATGACTTCGTGCACATGAAGGTCCCAGGTTTTGCCGACAATCGTGATTAGCCCGGTTTCTGCGGCCAGCAATGCCTTCAGGCCCGAATCCTCGGCTGCGCTGATGCCCTTTTTTCGGGTCATGCCGAAAGCGGCGACCCGTGCTTTCTTCAGTTTGACTGACTTGAGCGCTTGGAAGAATTCAGCGTCTTTTGGATTGGAAAGGGGATAGCCCCCCTCGATGAAATCGACACCCAAGTCGTCAAGCCTGCGGAGAATGGCCAGCTTGTCCTGAACGGAAAAATTGACTCCCTCGCCCTGGCTGCCATCGCGCAGGGTTGTGTCGTACAGGTCCACACGGGCCATTGTCATCACCGCGGCTAACTTGAGCGCCTGATTCGTGCCATAAATGGCTGAATTTGGGGCTTTTAAGAAAACCCAATCATAGCGGGACAGGGGTGAAACTGCCAGCCGTTCGACCGGCTGGCAAACTGTTCAGCTGTACCTGAAGATGGTTAATGGGACAGCGCTTCGGGCGGAAGGGATGTTTCATCCGCCGTGATGTCACCGCCGGGGCGGCAGGTGATGCGTCGCCGCCACAGGATGTCATTTCGCCTGGGATAGTCACGGCGGTAGTGGGTGCCGCGGGATTCCTGGCGTGCCTGGGCGCTGCCGATCATCAGCGAACCGATGGTCAGCAGGTTGGACAATTCCCAACCCTCGCGTTGGCTGAATTCGCGCCGCAGCACATAACTGCACCAAAATCGGAGTTGCTCGAGGGCCTCCCCCATCTCGGACCCGTCACGCTCGATTCCGGCCGTCCGGCCCATGAGAGACCGCAGCGAATTAAGGATATCCTGCAGGTCAAGCTCTGGCCCGATCTCCCGGCGGGCCTCGTCCAGCAGGGGGGGGACCTGGAAGTTGTCCGATTTGCCGGCGGCATCCCTGCCGGCTGCCTCCCCGCAGATTTTCCCGTAAACCAGCCCTTCAATGAGGCTGTTGCTGGCCAGTCGGTTGGCCCCGTGCAGTCCGGTGGAGGAAACCTCCCCGGCGGCGTACAAGCCGGGAACGGAGGTGCGTCCCTCCCTGTCCACACTCACCCCACCGATGGTGTAGTGCGCGCCAGGGCGGACCGGAATCAGGTCACGGGTCAGGTCCAGGCCGAATTCGGCGCAGGCCCTGCCAATGGCTGGAAACCGCAGGCGAACCTTGTCCGAATCGAGGTGGGACAAATCCAGGTAAACACAGGAATGCCGGGTGCGCGCCATGGCCCGCATGATGGCCCGGGCGACGATATCGCGGGTGGCCCGCTCCGCCCGGGAGTCTTCGGTGAGCATGAAGCGGGTGCCATCCTTGTCGCGAAGGTATGCCCCCTCACCACGTAGTGCCTCGCTGATCAGCGATCGGCTCGACCCGGCAACATACAACAGCGTGGGGTGGAATTGCATGAATTCCATGTCGCGCAGCAGCGCGCCCGCCCGGTAAGCCGCGGCCATGCCATCACCGGTGGCAACAGGACTGTTGGTTGTTTCACGATAGATGCGGGCCGCCCCGCCGGAAGCAAGGATGGTCGCCTTGGCCCAGATGGCCAGGCGCTCATCCCGCGGCGTAGCCACCAGCACCCCCACACAACGTCCCTCGTGGGTCAGCAAATCGAGGGTGAAGGTGCGGTCCTTGATCTCGATGTTGGGTGCACTCCTGGCACTGGCGATCATGCCCCGCATCACCTCATGGCCGGTGGCATCCCCCAAGGCGTGGACAATGCGTGCATGGCTGTGTCCACCTTCAGTTGTCAGGGCGAGGTGCCCATTGTGGTGGTCGAATTTGACTCCCATCCGGATCAAGTCGCTGATTTGTCTGGGAGCCTCTTCCACCACCATGCGGACCACTGTCTCGTCGCACAGCCCGTCCCCTGCGATCAGGGTGTCCTGAACATGGTCCTGGAAACTGTCCTCCGGGGAGAGGACACCTGCAATTCCGCCCTGGGCCCAGGCGCTGTTGCTGACCTCGACCTTTTCCTTGGAAATCACGACCACACGCTGTCCAGTGGGGACCGCCAAAGCCGCCCGCAAACCGGCAATTCCACCACCCAAAACCAGCACATCAGTGAATGCGTGGAGGACCTGCTTGGGGTTGAACTGCACGAGATGGCGCGGCGCTGCCGGGGGAAACATGCGGAATTCTTTCAGGATATGTCCATGTCAGCGGGGTTGTGAGATTCCCGAACCCTGGTTGGGGGTCCCTGGTTTGCGTTTCCTGCTGAATTCCCGCCAGGCATCCCGGTATTCGGCTGGTGGCTCAGGACGGTTCTCCCCCTGGATCTGACCGTTGCCTGTGGGCCTTCCGGTTGCCTGCCGGGCTCCAACGCTTCCCAGATTGCCTCCGGTCTGCGGGTTGGCACGGTCATCACCAACGAGGGATTTTTCCACCTGCTCCTTGCGGTTACGCAGGGCTTCCTGATACTTAGCGATTTCCTCGTCGGACATGCCCTTCTGTTTCAGCTTGTCCTTGTTCTTTTTGATCTGGTCTTCCAAGTTTTCGATTTGTGCAAGCGTGGCTTTTTTGGATTCAACATCAGGAGCGTCCGCTTTGCCGCGGCTACCTGATTGGCTGACTCCTTCAACCCCGTTGCCATCTTTGCCCCCCGGGCCTGTTCGTGGATCATTGCCACGGGCCTCCCCGGGCTTGGCATTCGTGTCAGGCTGCTGCCCCATACCCGGTTGGTCACCCTGCCCGGG
>CAWUOE010000165.1:0-7191 GCA_963923355.1 uncultured Gemmataceae bacterium
CGAATCCACTCACCAATGTGAACTTGGGCGCGGCTGGTGGTGCTGGCAACAACAATGTGGCTACGACGGCGGTAGCCATCGACCAACAGACTGTGGAGACCACAGTGGTGGCGATGGATGGTGAAACTATCGTCCTCGGCGGTATTATTACCCGCCGGGATGCCAAAACGGAAAACAAGATCCCCTGGTTTGGCGATTTGCCGGTGGTGGGCTCAGCTTTCCGGTTCAGGACCCAGGACAAGCAAAAGCAGGAACTGCTGGTGGTGATGACTCCCCACATTGTTCGCAACAAATGGGATGCAGCCCGTGTTCTGGTGGAGGAAAGCCGCCGCATGGATTGGGTGCTGGGTGAGGTGGCAAAACTCCACGGCAGCCAAGGGCCCAACCCACTGTTCCCCAATCCTTTGGATTGTCAAAATCCGGATGGCAACATGCCGGCTAGTCCACTGCCGCCGGCTGGTGGGGAAGTGCCTGCCCTGCCAGTGCCCAAAACCCTGACCCCCGGGCTTCCAGGGGCAGCGATACCCGAAGTGGGCAAACCCTCCGCTCCCGGGGCCTCCATTCCGCCAGCTCCGGTTGCGCCCCCCAAACCATCCCAGCCTTCCCAGGAGATTCCTCCCCCGGTGGATCAAGAGGGGCAGCAGGTCATGCGGAAGCCAGTCGGTACCACGGCACCGGTGGTGGCAAATGGCGCTGGGAATGGTCCCAAGACCTTTGTTTTGCCAAGTATAGGTAAAGATGGCCCCAGCCCCTTGGCCGCCATAGCCAGCCAAACCCGCGGCGTTCAAACCGTGGCGGGCCAGCAAGGCAATGCACCGGCCATGGTGATTCCAGCAACCAATTCTGCTCGGCCTCAGCAAGGACGCTGACCGAACGGACCATTTGGGCACCCATTCGACGCATACCCAGGGAGGGGTGGACGATGAAAGCGGCCAATCGGATTCTGTACACCGCAAAGAAATTGCTTGGCATGTGGTGCAGGGGAACCACGCTGGCCTTGGCGGCTGCCTCCTTGTCGCTTGGCTGTGAGGCACTCGAGAAGCACAGTGCCAAGGAAGGTTTCAATATGGGGTTCCTGAAGAAGAAGGAACCACCCGTCCAGATTGTCAGCACTTGGAAACCCGAGGTGGTCTTCGTGCCGGACCCCGCCAACCAGGGCCGCCCCAACCCAGGTTTGGCAGGCAGGGTTTACCTGTTCCAGCAAGACTTGGGAACTTCAGCAACGTGGGACGGCAAACTGGAAATTGACCTTTTTGACTTAGGGGTCGCTCAGGGGGCTACACCCGTCCATTTGGAAAGGTGGGAGTATGATGCTTCCTCCCTGTCCAAACTGGTTCGAAAAGATCCTATTGGAGATGGCTACACCTTGTTCCTGCCTTGGGCTACCTACCGGGAAGATGTTCAAAAAATCCAGTTGAAGCTCAAGTTCGACCACGGTGGCACCTTCCCGCTTTATGGCGACACTGGCACCATCACGCTGAATGGTCCGTTGAAGATGACATCTCACTCCAGCACAATGATGCCGGATCAATTTGCCAACCAACCGCCCCGAGCACCTGGTTACCCAATCGGCCCCCGAATGCTGGACTCCAAGCAGGGTAAGGCCGAGACCCCCTTGCGGCAGGTGATTCCCCGACCGGAGCATCCCTTGATGCCCAAGGAGGAGAACCTGCAGCAATTACCCCCACCTCGACAGCTTCCCGGTCAAAACCAGCCCATGATGGTTCCCAATCCAAATTCAGCTCCAGGGCGCATGGAATTGCCAGCGCCCCGTATGGACTTGCCAAGCCCCTTGAAGTTGCCAACACCGGGGGCTGCTCCCGCTCCAGTCGAACAACCAGTCCCCGGTCCGGCAGTTGTTCCGTCGGATCCCTCGCAATCCAGGGCCAAACCTACGGGAGTCCCCCAGCCAACTCCGCGGTTGGAACTGGTTGAGCCGAGCGATCCCTCCTTGGCACGGAAACCTGGTCCCATCCAATCCGAAGGTCCGCAAAGAGTGTGGACTTTGCGTTAATCCGGTTGACAAAGCTAAAGCTGAAAGAGGCCGCCCCGGGGCGGCCTCTTTGCGTTTTCCAGCGGGTCGGGTCTTGGGAGAGGCGGCGTATCTCCTTGCAAAACCTTTCATGAGGGGCGAAGATCGTCAATTAATCCAAAAACGCTTCCTTGATTGCCGGGATTCTGCCCATGACCTGTCGACCCGCTCTGCCCTGGTGGATTGTTTTAGTTTTGGTTCATTTGGCTTTAATCCCAAGGGTCAGCGCTCAGCAGTTGGATTCGGCCTTGGAGGCCATTCGCAAGGTGGGGCCCAAGGGGCAGGGAAATCCTCAAGCGGCAAGTGCTTGGCGGGAGCTTGTCTCCAAGGGAACTGAGGGGATGATCCCGGCCCTTGAGGCGATGGAAGACGACAGCCCGCTGGCCGGGAATTGGTTCCGCTCGGCATTGGATGCTATGGGAGACAAAGCCCGCCAGCAATCACAAACCTTTCCATTGGCCCGGGTGGAAAGTTTTGTGCTGGACCGGAACAAAGCCCGGGTTGCACGCGCTTGCGCGTTGGAAATGCTGGAGGCAAACAACCCATCCTTGGCGGAGAAAATCCTGGAAAACAGCCTGGATGACCCCTCGGGTGAAATTCGCCGGAAGGCGATCGCCCGCGCATTGTCCAAAATCCCTGTGCTGCCCAAGGAAAAGCAGGCCGAGGCTTTGGACGGCCTTTTCCAAAAGGCTGCGGATATCGATCAGGTTGAAAAGATCGCATCCGATTTGAAGTCCCTCGGCAAAGAAGTGAGTGTCCGCGAACGGGCCGGCTTCCTGACTCGATGGTCGGTGATCGGGCCATTTGACAACAAGGATAACCAGGGTTTTTTACAAAGGACCGATCTGGAGAAGGCCCCCGTTGATCTTTCCAAGACTGTGGCAGGCCCTTCCGGGGATTTGAGATGGAAAGATCACGAGACAGTCGACAAGGCCGGATTGGTTGACCTGAACAAGGTGATTGGAAACGAAAAGTCTGTTGTGGCATTCGCTTTTGCCCGGGTGAATTCGCCTGCCACACAAAGGGTACAGTTGCGGGTCGGTTCAATCACCTCTGTTCGAATTTACCTCAATGGAGTTCAGGTCTATGAGCACAATGAATACCACAATGGAATGAGCCCGGATCAGTACCTTTCCAATATCGAACTGAAGCCGGGCGAGAACACCTTGCTGATCAAGGTTGGCCAGAATGACAAATCGAAACCGTGGGAAAAGAACTGGCAGTTTCAGGCCAGGCTGACGGATTTTGCCGGTGCCAGGGCCAATGTGCAGCCCTTGAAACCTCGCTGAGTCATCTTCTCTGGAGTCATCCGATGCGGATTTTCTGTTGTGCTTTTGCGTGCTTGATTCTTTTCAACGCATCCTTGGTGGCCGAGGATTGGCCCTGTTTCAGGGGGCCCGTTGCGGGCACTTCCAAGGCGACTGGACTCCCTGTTTCATGGGATGGAAAAACTGGCAACGGGGTGGCTTGGAAGTACGAACTGCCAGGCAAGGGAGTTTCCTCACCAGTCATTGTTGGGAACCGCGTGTACCTGACTGCGGCGGTTGGGTATCTCGAAAAGCGTTTGGTGGTGCTGGCCCTCGATGCAAATTCAGGCAAGCTTTTATGGAAGCGGCAGTTGGCGGCGACCGGGCCAACGGCATGTCATCCAACGACCAGTATGGCTGGTCCAACTCCGGTTGCCGATGGACAGGGAGTTTATGCTTTGTTTGCCACCGGAGACATGGTCTCCTTCACCCCGGAGGGAGACCAGCGGTGGTATCGGTCGCTTGTGACCGACCATCCCACGGTTGGCAACCAAGTGGGCATGGCTTCGTCCCTTGCCCTGTCTGGCGGGTTGGTAATCGTGCAAATGGAGAATATCGGCGAATCATTCATTACCGGGATCGACCCGGGTACGGGAATTGAAAAATGGCGTGTCCCTCGTGAAAGTTCAAGTACCTGGAACAGTCCACTTGCAGTTCAAGTGGCTGGAAAGGACAGGGTTTTGGTTCAAAACGCCAGAGGATTGGTGCTTTTTGACCCTGCCAATGGCCGGGAGATTTGGAGCCACAAGGGCCAAATGGTCCCAATAGCCACCCCTGCCATCATGGACGGCCAGGTGTTTGCTTGTGGTACGCCCTTTGTGTCCATGACTTTGGCTGAAAACCCGGGCAAGGTGTCTTGGGAAAGTTCCAAGATGGGATCTCGCCATGCCAGTCCTTTGGCAGTGGATGGCAAAGTGTATGGGGTGGTCCAGGTTGGCCTGAATTGTCTCGATGCAAAAACGGGCAAGGAAATATGGCAACAGCGACTAAAAGGGCCCATCTCGGCATCGCCGCTGGGGGCGGATGGTCGGCTTTATTTGTTTGCCGAAGACGGTACCGGTTATGTGATGAAACAGGGGGGAGAAAAACCCCAACTATTGGCGACCAATACGTTGGGTGAAACTGTTTCTGCAACCCCTGCTATCCACGGGTCAAGGATCGTGGTGCGCGCGGATAAACACCTCTGGTGTTTGTCTGCACCCTGAGCATTCCTGGTCTGATTTATCCGATGGATACCCCACCTGGCAGGGTTCCGCCGAAGGCGAACAGCTCGTCGATAAGTCCCCAAGTAGCTCCATCGTAGACTTGGACAGTGGGCATTGGGCCTGACTGGGCTCCAACCACGACATCTGTTTGTCCATTATTATCCCAATCCCCGCTACCCACGGCGACTCCACCTAAATAAATTCCGCCAAATGGGAAGAAGCTGCGAACCACTTCCGGTCGTCCATCGGAAAGCATCTTGAAAACAACTACCGTGCTGGCCGATTTGGGGCCGGAACCGCAAATGATTTCAGCCTTGTTGTCCCCGGTCAAATCGGCCGCGGCAACATTGACTGAACCCGCGTAAGTCTGGTCAAAGGCGTAGAAACTGTAAAGAGATGAGGCGATTCCGGAATTAACCGCAAAGACCACCACATGGGGAGTCGTTCCCCCCATGGTTCCGGTGATAATTTCCGCTTTCCCGTCACCCGTCACATCACCAGATCCCACGGTGACGCCGCCGTAGTAACCCGGGTAAGCGATGAAACTGACAATCGGATTCACCACATCGGTGCCGAAAGCTTTCACATGGCTGGCACCGTATCCGGCGACACCCACCACAACATCTGCCTTGCCGTCACCCTGTATATCGCCCGCTGAGATGTTGACGGCTCCCTGGTAGCCCGGGAAAGAATAAAAGCTGGCAAGTACGTTGAAAGTAACGCCGTCATAAACGACCACATGGCCGCTTCCACCCATGCCAGCGGTGACAATCACATCCTCAACCCCGTCGCCGTTGTAATCACCGGTGGCGCAGCGAACTCCGCCCTTGAATGCCGGGTCAAAGGGTTGAAGGTTGCGGGTGGTGCCGCTGGGGTCCCGAATTTCAACAATCGGCGTTGAACCCGGGGTACTGAGGCTGAAGGCCACCGGTGTGAGGGACTCTCGGGTCAGCGAAGTGGTGAAGCTTCCCACAACGGTGCCTGGGGTACCCCGTAGTGGGTTTCCGGCAGCATCCTTGATATTGGCGCTGTTGATTAGTTTTACCGTGAGTGCCCCGCTGCCGGTGAGGCCGGTATAAGTGATATCCCATTCGCTACCGCTGCTGTTCGACGGTGCGACTGTCATTCCGGTGTACGATAGGGACCCGGAAGTGGTGGTGGGAAGGTAAGCCTTTGCAAGGCCGTTCACTCCTTCCGAGAAAGCGAGCCGGATGATTGCCACCCCGTCCACCGCCACCGACCCTTTGGGGCTGATTTTGGAGAAGGATTCGAAATAAGGCTGAACGGTGTCAGTGATCAAGTAGGGCACTGTGCCGGTGTAGGGACCAGAGAAGGCATTGCCACTTAGGTCCAGAATGGTAGCCGAGGCAGGGATATTCAGTATCAGTTCGCCATTGCCACCAATTTGATTGATGACCACATCGACGTAACTGAAAGGATTGTTGGGGTCTGAAAGATTGTCGCCAACGCTGGTTGAGGCAATCACGCCCGAAACGACACCGGATGCAGAACCAACTGTGAAGTCGGCAGTGGATACTGTGGCTGGGTCCAGCAGTTTACTGAAGTTGACTCGGTAGGTGACTGTTGTGGTCGCCGGGTTCGCAGGAACAGGGTTTGTAACTTCCATCCCTGTCAAAATTGGACCTTGCCTGGACAATATGTAGGTTTGGTTGGGGGAGGGAGCAGGACCATTGGCGGTCGCCGTGTTGCCTGCGACATCCTTGGCTTGATTGTTGGGATTGATCACCAGCGAAAGAGTGCCGGAAAGAGGTAGTCCTGCGACACGCACGTCGTAGGTTGTTGAATTCACAAAAGTGGCTGCTTGGACCGAGGCATAGGTTTGTGTGCCGTTTTGGTCAACGATTGCAAGGAAAGTATTGGCTGGGCTGATGGTGTTTTGAACCATGGCCTCACTGAAAACAGCGCGGAAAGTAACTTGGGCCGCGTTGGTGTTTTCATCGGTAGGATTGAGCCGTGTGACTTGGGAAAGGTAGGGTTTTTCCAGGTCGATGGTGTAAATCTGACCTGAAAAACCGGGTTGCTGGTAAGGCTGGTTTTCAAGGGAAACGATGGAAGCGCCGTTTTTGACATTCGCCTGCAGGGTTCCCTTGCCCCCGGTCACAGAGACGTTGACCAAATATTGTGAAAAGCTGCCTTGGTATTGGGTGACAGAATTGACGGTTGCTCCTGTGAGGGTGCTACCTGCTCCCTGGATCAAATCAAAATCGTCAGGGTTCACAGAGAGTGGATCCACGCCGGTGGAGAAAGTCACCAAGTAGGATACCGCGCTGGTATTGATGGGTGCGGCCGTTGAAGGATTGAACCGGTTGAGGGCGGTGACCAACGGGTTTTGCGGGTTGATACTGTAAACCTCCCCTGCCGTGAAACCGCCGTAGAGATCTACGGGCAGCCCACCGTTGAGAAACACGGCGTTGGAAGCCTCATCCAGGCGCAATTCTCCAAAACCGGGGTTGGTTCCAGCAAGGGATACGGTCACGTTGTACTGGTTGGTTCCGGCCACTTGAAGGACCGAGTCAATGGTCCCAACCTTCAAGGTGGTCGCTTTGTTGAGGACAAAATCCTCTTTGGTCACCGAGGAGGGATCCACCGCGTAATTGAAAAGCACCTGAAACGTAACTTGGGTAGT
>CAWUOE010000166.1:0-7144 GCA_963923355.1 uncultured Gemmataceae bacterium
GCCATCGCCCGCCAAGGATCCGCCATGCGCCCCGCCATCGCCGCGTTTCTGGCCTGCTCGCTGACCCTCGCCGCCCGGGCCGCCGAACCCGGCCCTTGGATCGACTTCCTCCAGGGCCCGCCCGATCAGGCCTTCAACCGGCCCGATCCGCTCTGGACCCGCTGCGCCGGTGTCCAGCTCGACCCCGCCAACCCCAAAAAACTCCTCGCCCTGCCCGGAGAGGGCGTCTGGAGCAACCTCCCCAAGGGCAACTGCCGCGACCTCTTCACCAAGGCGCAGTTCTCCAACCCCGAGGTCGAGATCGAATTCTGCATCCCCAAGGGATCCAATTCGGGCGTGAAGATGATGGGCGTCTACGAGATCCAGATCAGCGACAGCCACGGACAGAAACGCGTCGACGGCAAAGACTGCGGCGGCATCTACCCCCGCACCGAGCTCCGCCCCGTCTACCGCGACCTCGATCTCGGCATCGAGCCCCGCGTCAACGCCTGCGGCAAGCCCGGCGACTGGCAGACCCTCCACATCGTCTTCAAGGGCGCCCGCTTCGAGCCCAGGAACGGCAAGCCGAAAAAGGTCCAAAACGCCCGCTTCGACCTCGTCGAGTTGAACGGCCAGGTCGTCCACAAGGAACAGGTCGTCGAATCCGCCACCGGCCTGAACTGGACCCGACCCGAACCCGCCAAGGGCCCCCTCATGCTCCAGCTCGACCACGGCCCCGTCGCCGTCCGCAAATTCCGCGCCCGCGAAAACCCCGCCAACTAAAAAAAGCGGACGGCCTGGTTGGCCGCCCGCCTTATCGCTATAAAAAAGATTCGCTACTATTCTCCGGGTACTTCGCCTCCGGCCCGGGTCCCCAGCGCCCGCCAGCTCGCAAGCTGGATCCCGTTGCTGGCAAACCGCACGCTGCCGTCACAGGCCAGCAGATTCACCCCGCCCGGATGCGCGCTGCGGGCCGCCGTCAGCCCCTTGTTGTGGCTACCGTTGCCGCAGTCCCACCGCGAGCTGCTGTTGGGCGGGTAGTAATGGTTGTATAGCGTGTTGCCATAGTGCCCGTTGATCCACTGCTCCCCGCGCCTCGAATTCCACACGCCCGCCCCGCTTTGGCACGCCCCGGGCGTCGGGTCGGTCCCGCCCGCCACTTCCAGCACGGCCGTCTGCAGGGTCATCGGGTCCATCGGGATTCCACCGACCGCCAGCCCGGTGCCCAACAGGCTTTCCGTGAACGCCGCCGTGTTGGAGGTGCCGTCCAGAACGTCACCAATCTTGACGGGTGTCTGCGCGAAGACACCATTGCCCTCCGGTATTTTCAAATACCCGGTGATGACCCCGGCCGCATCCCATGTAACCCCTGTCCCGTTATTGGCGACATAGTTGATCCCGTGATACACACTCCCCGGAATCTGACCGCCCCGCGGGTCGCTCGGACAGACGAAAGTCTTCACCCGGTTCCTCCCCGCCAGTTCGTTCTGGCCCCCCAGGGCCAGGGTTCCCTCCGGATCGATCAGCTTCTGCAGGTTCTCCTGCTCCACATACGCCAGCAACCGTGCCGGCGCCGAGACCACCTTGGGGTAGCCGTTGCGCCCCTGCGGGAAGCAGCCGTTCGACCCCTCGTAGTTGTGCATGGCCAGCCCCAACTGCTTCAGGTTGTTGGAGCAGCTCATCCGGTTGGCCGCCTCCCGCACCTTCTGCACCGCCGGCACCAGCAACCCCACCAGCACCGCGATGATCGCGATCACCACCAGCAACTCAATCAGCGTGAATCCTTGTCTCGAATGCTTTTCCATCGTTCATCCTCTCGCTTGAGCGTGTGAATATATGGCATCAATCGTCGCAGCACGGGCACTTTTGCGGCACCAGTACTGAAAGCGTGGCAGAGTATTTGGTGGCCTCATAATCTTGCCCGGCCAGGGTGCCTTTCCCGGGCTTGTCAATGTGGGCAACGATCAGGTGATAGGTCCCCACCTTCGGGGCAAAGGTGGCAGCGCCGTTGTTGTCGGTAGTCCGTTCATAATCGGGATCGGTCCCTTCCTTCAGGATCACCCCTCGCGGAATGAAACTGACCTTCACCCCCTCCACCGGTTTGCCATCCAAAAGCAACCGAACCGTGATGGGCGTCCCTGGACCCATGCGAGCCAGATCGGTTTCCGGCACCAGCTCAAGGGGATGGCCAAGCGACCGGTTGAAGCCTTTCAACTCGGCCGGAACCTTGTCCAATAGATCGCTGGCGACAAACGAACTCTTGGCGCTGCGCAGGCTCCTGACCGGGGTGCCGTGATTCACCACACGGTCGGAGGTATGTGCCGCCAGATGCACACCCTGCTTGCTGGTGACAAAACGGGTGGACAGGAAACCCTCCTTGGGTGCCAGGCCCAAGTCCGCCAGTTCACCCCGGATATCCTGGCGTCTGCCATCCGGCAGGATCACCTCCAGGTTCTTGATCGTTTCAATACCGGCCTTGCCTGCCAGCTTGAAATCGCGGTGGTCGTTGCCGTGGTTGCCCAGCATGCAATCGATATGCACCACATCACCAGTTCGGACGATTCCCGTGTTGGTTTGCAACCAGAGGTCGTGGGCTTCGGAAACGCCTGGCAAAACCAGAATAAGCACACCCACTTTAAGGGCACGAAACAACGCACGGACCATTGGAAAATGTCTCCAGAAAAATGGAATGCTTGAAGGCCGGAGTTGCCACCAGATTCCCGATTGTGGGAACGCCTGGTGGTGAAGGCAGCTTATTTCCTGTTTAGTCAGGGGCGTGATACGTCTGGTCCAGCCTGATTGCGTTATGCATTCAGGTGGTGACGATTGCCTTAAGGCAGGATGGAATATGCTAAATCAGATTTTTGGAGGAGGTGAAAGGGGCGAATTCGATAGCCGTATCGCTTCCTCGTTCCGGTTGTCAAAACCGGCAAAGAAGATAGAAACGCTCGCTATTTCAAGGGTAAACTGGCCGGGAATCGCCATAGGTAAAAGTGAAATAGGGCCGCTGTCGCCCTGGCCTTGGCATCCCGAGACAAAGCTGCCGATCACTAACTTCCATCCAGAGGTGGCAGGTTGGTCTTGCTCGGGTTCCGAAGGTTTGGAATGTTCGCAGCAGGATTTCTCCCGGACACAATGCTCACAGGCCCCTGGCGGGCTAAATTCGTCCTTGTCCGCCAGCTTTGCCAGGGCGGCTGAAGGTACATCCTCTCCCTGTTCCCGCGCCCAGGCGATCTTCTGCTTCAGCGTGAAGCAGCAGCAATCGCCGGCCCAGCATTGCTCGTAGCTGAGGCACCCGCAGGGCCTGTTTTGGCAGGGGTAGGCAGGGCCACCCTGGGATTTGCCCGATTGGCTCCCGACAGGAACCACAGGGAGCGGCATACCGACAGCGCCAAGGACATGCAGAAACGCCAGCAGGCCCAGCAAGGCCCCCCGCATCCCGTTCACCCGTTGTCGCGTGGCGGTTACCATGGCCTCATCGTAACAAACCCCATGCCAAAATTTGGCCCGATCGACCGGAGTGAACCTGATGGCCCGCGCCTGGACCAATCGCTGGATCCATTACTGGCTGGGTATCGTCTCGGCCGTGCCGGTGGTGGTGATTCTGGTGACCGGCCTGATGCTGCAGGTCAAAAAACAGGTGGCTTGGGTGCAACCACCAGAAAAGCGGGGTACCGGCAGCACGCCTTCCCTCGCCATGGAATCGGTCCTGCAGGCCTGCCAGACGGTTCCCGAGGCAGAAATGCGGTCCTGGAAAGACATCTCCCGCATCGATATCCGCCCGGCCAAAGGCGTGATGAAAGTGCTGGCGAAAAACAACTGGGAGATCCAGCTCGACAGCGCCACCGGTCAGGTGCTGCAGGTCGCCTACCGCCGCAGCGACCTGATCGAGTCGTTCCACGACGGCTCATGGTTCGGCGATTGGGCCAAGCTGGGCGTCTTCCTGCCCGCAGCCCTGATCCTGCTGGTGCTGTGGCTCACCGGACTGGTGCTTTTCTTCCAACCCTACTGGGTCAGATGGCGCAGACTCGGCCCCATCCGTTCTCCCTGAGGCCTGTTCCGCATCAATTTGTTATTTATTTGACCCGTTTTTCCTCATACAGCATGTGGTACACCACCGGCACCAGCACCAGCGTGAAGGCTGTGCTGACCACCAGTCCGAAAATGAGCGACCAGGCCAAGCCCGAAAAGACTGGGTCCAGCGTGATGGGCCAGGCGCCCAGCATGGCAGCGCCCGCCGTGAGCAGAATCGGCCGGATACGCACCGCACCCGACTCCACCAGCGCGTCCTTCAGGCTGGCGCCCCGGGCCCGCACATGCTGGATGAAGTCGATCAGCAGGATGGCGTTGCGGTCGGCGATGCCGGCCAAAGCGATCATGCCGATCATCGCCGTGGCGGTGAAGTAGACCGGATTGGCATAGCCACCAATGGTGTTGCCCACATAGAGGTTCAGCAGCCAGAACCCCGGCATGATGCCGATGATGGTGAGCGGAATGGAGATCATCTGCACCAGGGGAATCAGGTAGCTACCCGTCTGCTGCACCATCAGGATGTAGATGAGCAGCATCGCCCCTGCGAACGCCAGGCCTAGATCCCGGAAGACATCCAGCGTGATCTTCCATTCTCCCTCACCCGTCCACACCACCTCGGCACCGTTCGGACACGGGTCCTTGGCGTGCTGGATCATCAGTCCCAGCACCGCCTCGGCCGGGGTCCGGCCCGCCGTGTCGGCCTGCACAAACGCCACCCGGCGCTGGTTCTTGTGGTAGATCATCTGCTCGGCCGGCAGCCGTTCAAACGCGCCCAGTTCGCTAATCTGGACAATCTTGCCTGTGGGGGTTTTCACCCCCAGCCGGGTCAGGTCGGCCACCCCGCCCCGCTGGGCCTGGGGCAGTTGCACCAGGATGGACAGGGGATTCAACTCCCTTGGCAGGTGCGCCGCTCCGGCGCGGAAGTGCTGCACATTTCCCTCGCCCGGGGTCATGCCATCCAGCCCCACACGCAGGGTGTTGGCAATCTCCTCCACACTCACGCCGGTGAGCGACGCCTTCTCACGGTCCACCTTGAAGACCAGCCGGTCGCGGGGCTCCTCGAAGGTGTCATCCACATCCACCACGCCGGCTTCGGCGGCAAACTGCTTCCGCAGGTGCGCGGTGTCCGCCCGGAACGATTCGAACGACTGCCCCGGCTGGGGATAGACCTCGGCCACCAGCGTGTTCAGCACCGGCGGTCCCGGTGGTACCTCCACGATTTGCAGCACCGCCCTGCGCCTGTCGGCGATCTCCTGAAGCTTCGGGCGCAGGCGCAGGGCCACCTCGTGGCTCATCGCCTTGCGCTCCTCGCGGGGCAGAAGGTTCACCCGCAAGTCGCCCCGGTTAGGTTCATGGCGCAGGTAGTAGTGCCGGACCATGCCGTTGAAATCCATGGGAGACGAAGTGCCGGCGTAGCTGAGCACCTCGCGCACCTCGTTGGCAGAACAGACCACATCGGCCATTTCCTGCAGGACCGCATCGGTGTTTTCCATGGTCGATCCTTCGGGCAGATCCACCAGCACCTGCAACTCGTTCTTGTTGTCAAAGGGCAACATCTTCAGCGGCACCAGACCCAGGGCCGGCAGCGCCATGGATGCCAGCAACAGGCCGGTGGTGACCAGTATAAGCCCCCATGCCAGCCATCTGGAATCGAGCAGCGGCATCAGGATGGCCCGGTAAACCCGGTAGATGCCGGTCTTCGCCGGATCCTCCGGCTCATGACCGCCCTTGCCATAAACCCCCTTCAGCACATGCAAGCTCAGCCACGGCGTGATGGTGAACGCCACCACCATGGACATGAACATGGCCACCGGCACATTCAGAGCCATCGGCCGCATGTAGGGACCCATCATGCCGGTGATAAACACCATGGGAATGAAGGAGACCATCACCACCAGCGTGGCCACGATGATGGGCGGTCGCACCTCGTTCACCGCCGCCAGCACCGATTCCATGGGCGGTCTGAGCCGCATGGCGAAGTGCCGGAAGATGTTCTCCACATCCACGATAGGGTCATCCACCACAAGCCCCAGCGCCAGGATCAGCGCGAACAGCGTGACCCGGTTGATGGAATAGCCGGCCAGGTAGTTGACCAGTAGCGTGAGGGCGAAGGTCAGCGGCACTGCGGTCACCACGATCAGCGCCTCGCGCCAGCCCAGCGAGAAGATGATCAGCGCCGAGACGATGATGATGGCCAGCCCCAGCTCACGGATGAGTTCGGTCACTTTCTCATCGGCGGTCTCACCGTTGTTGCGAGTGATGATGGCGTCGATGTCGTGCGGAATGATCACGCCCTTCAGCGATTCAAGCCGATGCTCGATGGCCCTGGCCACGCTGACGGCGTTGCTCCCCTTCCGCTTGGCGACCCCCACAGTCACCGCGGGTTGGTCCCCGCCGGATGGTTGGTCGGATCCCGCGCCGAACCGGATGCGGGAAATGTTCGCGGGTTCCTCGGGCCCGTCCACGGCCTTGGCTATCTCCCCCAGGCGGGTGGGCCGGCCCTCGTGCACCCCCACCACCAGCGATTCCAGCTCGGCCGTGTCGCGGATGAACGGTCCGCTCTCGACGGTGACCTCCTTGTCGGCGGCGCGGAGTGTGCCGGCGCGCATGTTCACATTGGCCGCCCGCAACACCCGGTCCACATCCAGTGGGGTGACCTGACGGGACGCCATCCGTTCCGGATCCAGCAGCACGCGCAATTGGCGCCTCCGCCCGCCCACCACCTCGGTGCGGGCGGTGTCGGGAACGCTCTGGAGACCCACCTCCACCTGCTCGGCCACCCGTCGCAAGGTGAAGTCATCCACCGTCTTGCTGGTGAGGGTGATGTTCACGAACGGGACATCATCAATCTCGATAGGCTTGACCACCCAGCCGGTCACGCCGGGGGGCACCAGGTCGGCGTGCATGGAGATCTTGTTGTGCAGCTTGACCAGGCTGTTCTCGCGGTGCTCACCCACAAAGAACTTCACCGTCACCACCGCCTCGCCCGGCCTGGACATGGAGTAGACATACTCCACGCCGTCCACCTGCATTAGCAGCCGCTCCAGCCGGCTGGCCACCTGCTGCTCAACCTCCTCCGCGCTGGCGCCCGGCATGCGGATGAACACATCCGCCAGGGGGACCACGATCTGCG
>CAWUOE010000167.1:0-7141 GCA_963923355.1 uncultured Gemmataceae bacterium
TCCTGGCAAATCACCAGCCTCAAGCTGGCCATTCCATGATACGTCACCGGATGGCGGAACCAGCATCTGGCCGGGCTTCAGGCCAGGATTTCCCGCACCACACGAGCCTTGCGGCCATCCGTGAGGTTCATTCCCCTGCCGTTGGTAAAAAACTTGAGCTGTTCATGGTCCAAACCCAGCAAGTGCAGTAACGTGGCCTGGAAATCGTTGGGGGTTACCACTTTCTCCACCGCCTTGTGGCCCACCTCATCGGTGGCGCCATGGGTCATCCCACCCTTGATGCCGCCGCCGGCGAGCCAGCAGGTGAAGCCCTGGCCGTTGTGGTCGCGGCCCACGGCGTCATCCAGCGGGCCCTCGCAGACGGGCAGGCGGCCAATCTCGCCGCCCCAATGCACCAGGGTGGTGTCCAGAAGTCCCAGGCGTTTCAGGTCTGTGACCAGGGCGGCAGCGGGCTGGTCCGTGCGTCTGCAAATGGCGGGCAGCCCCTTTCGGATGGTGTTGTGGGTGTCCCACGGCTGCCCACCCAGAAACAATTGCACAAAGCGCACTCCACGCTCCACCAACCGGCGGGCGATCAGGCAGCGGGTGCCGTATTCACGCGTGGCATCCCGGTCCAGGCCATAAAGCCGGCGGACCTCCTCGGGTTCACGACTGATATCCAAAGCCTCGGCGGCTGCAGTTTGCATCCGGCTGGCCAGTTCATACCCGGCGATGCGCGATTCAAGGTCGGCTTCCCCGGGGTGCAACGCCGCATGCCGCCGGTTCAGTTCCGCCAGCAGGTCCAGATTCTCTCGCTGGACCGGCCCCGCCACTTCCGGTCGAGGCACCAGGTTGGGAATTCGCGGTTCCTTCGGCCGCAGCACCGTACCCTGGTACAGAGGTGGCATGAAACCGCTCGACCAGTTGTGGGTGCCATCCACCGGGTGGCCATCCGGATCGGACAGGACCATGTAGGCCGGCAGGTTGGCCGATTCGCTACCCAGTCCGTAGACGATCCAACTGCCCAGAGTGGGGCGGCCAGTGACACCCGCTATCCCTCCGTGGAAATAACGGATCGACACCTCATGGCCGTTGTGGCCGGTGTGCATGGACCGGACCACGCAAATGTCATCGACAATGCGCGCCGTGTGCGGCAGCAGTTCGCTCACCTCGGTGCCGCACTGGCCGTGCTTGCTGAACTTCCAGGGGCTGCCCAGCAGCTTCTTGCTGGCGCGGTTGACAAAGCTGTAGCCCACCTCGCCCCGATATTCCTTGCCGTTGTTTTTGCTGAGTTCCGCCTTGGGATCGAGCAGGTCCACATGCGACGGGCCACCGTGCATGAACAGGGAGATCATCGCGCGGGCGCGGGGCGGGTGGTGGGGCGCCCGTGCCTTCAGGTCCAAGGGCAGATTTTCCCCCGGCTTGGCGGGCCCTGTGGCGGCCAGCAGCCCCTCGGAAGCCAGCAACTGCGTGAGAGCCACGGATCCGAACCCCATGGCGGTCTGCCGGAGAAGCTGGCGACGGCTGGGCCCGCCGGTGTTTGTTGCATCAATCCACATAGAGGAACTCGTTGGTGGAAAGGAGTTGCTGGCAAACCAGCGTCATGAGCGTTTCTTCCAGGGCGGATCGGGGCACAGTGCCCGCCAACCGTTCCCCCTGCCTGCGCATGAATTCAACCAGCAGGGCCAACTCCCCCTCAAGGGGTGATCGGCCATGGACCAACTCGATCGCGTGTGCGGCCTGCATCGCCAGCGAAGGACCATTCGGCCCCGCAAAATCAGCGGCCGAATTCAGCCGGGCCAGCACCCGACCATCTTCCGTCTTGACAGACCCGGTCAGTATCCATTCAAAGCCGTCGCTGGTTTCCGACTGCAGGCAATCCACCACGCAGTCAATCACATCCCCCTTGCGAACGGGCTGGTCGATCAAACGGGTGAGGGTCGCGCCATTTTTGGCTTGCCAGGTGCCAACCACCGACTGACTCCCCCTGCATCCGGGCGCGATCATTCGGGCGCGCACCCCGTCCCCGTTGGGTGAGCCGTGTTTCAGCGTGCCATCGAGTTCCAGCACTCCATCCGCTGGAACCACCAGCCGGCGCACAGCGGCATGGGCCTGGTTGCCGGGGTGGCCGCCCGAGGCATTCAGCAGCACCCAGCCGATGGCAGGGTCCGGCAATACCGCTCCACCCTGCCACTGCCCACCGGTCCAATGACCCAGCGGTGTGAATCTCCCCACCAAACCTTCGGGCGACAAACTGGCCCATCCGTGGCTCCAGGGGGAGGGCGGTAACAACGCGGCCCCTACCCACCCCCTGGCCGCCACCACCGCCTCCCGGTTGGCAGGCGCCTCGGCCCGCACGCGTTTGGCTAGTTCAAGTGCCTGGGTCCGCATGAATTCGCCGTTCATCAGCACCAACGCCTGGGTGGGAGCGTTGGAACTGATCCGCCGGTCGCAGTTGGGCGAAAGCACCGGCGCATCAAACGAGGCCAGCATGGTCTCCGGATGGCTGCGCCGCACCTGCAGGTAAAGGCTCCGCCGCTTGGAGGTGGCGTTGATCAGTCCGGCCGGATCTTCCGGTGTCACCACTGGCGGTCCAAAGAGGGTGGGATCCAGGGTCCCACTGACTGCCAGAATGCGATCGCGGATCGCCTCCGCTTCCAGGCGATGGACCGGGAAGCGCGAATAGGCCACGTTGATCGGGTCCCTGGCCAAAGCATCCGCCGATGCCGAGGATCCCTGCCGATAAACCGTGGAATGCAGGATGAGCCGGTGCATGGCCTTTTGCGACCATCCCAGCCTGGCAAGCTCCAGCGCCAGGTGATCCAGCAACGCCGGATGGGTGGGCGCCTTGCCCAACTGACCAAAGTCAGCCGGGCTCTCCACGATGCCCCTTCCGAAATGATGCAGCCACAACCGGTTGGCAAGCACCCTGCCAACCAAGGGGTGCCGGCCCGAGAAGAGCGCCTTCACCCAGGCCGTGCGGTAACCGGTGGTGCCAGCGGGCGTCTTTTCAGGGCTGATGTCGGCCCGGGCTCCGGCCGGTTGAGCAATCGACAGGTCCGCCGGGGCCAATGGCTTACCCGTCGGCTGCCGCGGGTCGCCACGATGGTGCAGGCGGGTCTCCACCTTCAGGCCCGGTTCCTCCACCAGGCAGGAGACAAAATCCTCCACCGGCTTTTTGGCCCTCACGCCAGCCAACTCGTCATCCAATTTTTTCAACTCGGCCACGGCATTTTGGTTGAATTGGTACAGCACCCCGGCGTTGATGTTGAGCTTGGGGTTCAACTCCACCAGTTTTTTCTGTTCAGGAGTGCGCTTGTCGGCTGGAGCCTTGAAGGCCTCGCGCAGGGGCTGCCGCTCCTTCTCCGGAAACTTGTTGACCTCGTCCTCAAAGACTTTGTCGATCCATTCTTTGGCTTTCTTGTCGCGCCGGGCAACCAGCTCACGCTCTTGCCCTTCCACCTTGGCGCGCTCCTGCCTCTGGGCCTCGGTCATCAGCGAAACCACGCGGCCACCCGGGGCCTTCCAAACCTTGGGATTCCACGCCGGCGCAAAAAGTGCCCTCAACCGGAAATAGTCGGCATGCGGAATGGGGTCATACTTGTGGTCATGGCATTGGGCGCAACCCACGGTCAGCCCCAGCAGGCTGGCACTGATGATTTTCAGGCTGTCCGCCATCACCTGATCCGCCACGACCACCTGCTCGCCACCTGCGGCAGTCGCGTCGGGCCCCAGGCGCATGAGCAGGGTGGCTGCCAGCAGTTCGGCCTGCTGGGGGGTCGGGTCCTTCAGCGGCCTAGGTAGGAGTTCATCACCCGCCAGCATCTCCAAAAACATCCTGTCTAGCGGCTTGTCTTTCTCAATGGAGCGGATGAGGTAGTCGCGAAATTTATAGCTGTGGGGGCGTGGGGTATCGTTGGTGCCATCGCCATCAGAATCGGCGTAGCCGAAGACATCCAGCCAATGTCGCGCCCAGCGTTCTCCATAGGACGGTGAAGCCAGATAACCCTCCACCACTTTTTCATAGGCATCGGGCGAAGTGTCCCCCAGAAAGGCCCGAATCTCAGCTTGGGTGGGCGGCAATCCGGTAAGGTCCAGCGCCACCCGGCGGATCAGGGTGCGGCGATCGGCATCAGGGGAAAAACCCAGTCCCTTGGCGCGCAGAAAATCCAACAACAGCGCATCCATGGCGGTCCGCGCGCGGTCGCTTGGTGCGCTGGCCGGGATGGGCGGCTTGTTCAAAGGCTGGAAGGCCCACCACGCGCGGTCCTCCGGGGTAATGGCGATCCCGGGATCGATCTTTTCCGGTTCGGGCCGCAGGGTTTGGGCCCCTTCAGCGATCCAGCGTTCAATGATGGCCAACTGCTCAGCGGGAACCTTCTTTTCCCCCGGGGGCATCTCGCCAGTCTTCATCCGCTCCAGCAGCAGGCTTTCGGCAGCTTTGGCTTTGACCAGCGCCGGGCCCGCCTTTCCCCCTTTTTCCATCAGGCGCACTTGGCGAAGGTCCAGATTGCCTTGCAGCTTTTCCTCACCCCCATGGCAATCCAGGCAATACACCCGAAGGATGGGCCGGACATGGGTCTCAAATTGCGGGGGCCCGTTGAAGGAACCCGCTTGGCCCAAAGCCAGTGAAATCCAAAACAAGGAACCGGAAACAACAAGTCCTGGCATGAGGCTGCAAACCTCGGGAGGGCGGGAACCGATCCCCATGGATCTGGTTGGAATATCCAAAGGCGACAGATGCGTCGCTCAAGGCGGGATCGCGACTCAGCAATCAGATTATTGCATTTTTTATGCAATTTCACAACCGGAAGGGAACCCGGACAAGAGTAATTATTATTATGTTTATCAACTTGGTATTGTATGTGGACGAACAATGCTTTTATGATGGGAACTTCCAAAGGCCAACCGGTACCATGGGCCCATGTTCCAACGCTTGCTGCTGATAGGTTTGGGCCTGTACGTGGCCTTCGCCACGGGTTGGGTCCTTTGGTCCGCCCGTGTGCGTGACTTGGGTACCTCGATCAGTCTGCTGAACGCCGCGTGCGATCCAACCCGCGAACTCTGGCGTGACATCAACACCCGTTTCATCGAGCACATGCAGCGGGAGCGGGGGGAAACGGTCACCATACGCCAATCCCACGGCGGATCCTCCAGCCAGGCTCAGGCCGTGGTGGACGGTTTGGACGCGGATGTGGCCACGCTAGCCCTGTGGGGCGATACCAACGCCATCCACAAGGCGGGTTTGATCGAGGACGGCTGGGAAAACCATCTGCCCAACCGTTCCCTGCCGTTTGTCTCGACCATCGTGTTCGTGGTGCGCAAAGGCAATCCGAAGGGTATCCATGACTGGCCCGACCTGACCCGGCCCGAAGTGAAGGTGATCACATCCAACCCCAAGACCAGCGGCAATGGCAAATGGAGCCTGCTGGCAGCCTACGGCTCGGTGCGCCTCCGCGGGGGAAGCGAGGCCGAGGCGGAGCAGTACCTGGAAAAACTGTTCGAGGCGGTGCCCGTCCTGGACACTTCAGCCCGTGCGGCCACGATGACCTTCTCCCAAAAAAAGATCGGCGATGTCCATCTTGCCTGGGAAAACGAGGCCTGCCTCGAAGTGGCGGAGGCCAACGGCGGCCTGGAAATCGTGCGCCCGCCACTCAGCGTGCTGGCCGAACCCCATGTGGCGGTCATCACAGCCAACGCCCGGCGGAAGGGGACTTTTGCCCCAGCCGAGGCGTATCTGCGTTTCACCTACTCCCCCGAGGCTCAGGATCTCATCGCCAAACACCACTACCGCCCCACCAATCCGGAAGCCTGGGAAAGGCACAAGGATGAGTTCGGCACGATGGAGATGTTCCCGGTGGAGAAGCTGACCCCCGGGAAAACCACCCCCACCGAGGTTTGGGCCGAGTTGAACCGCAAGTTCTTCGCCGAGGACGCCCTGTTTGACGCGATCTTCACCCGTTTGCATGGCGGGAGAAAATCCCGATGAAAACCATCACGCGCCGGGTGCTTCCAGGGTTCGGTCTCAGCCTCGGTTACACCGTCACCTACCTGAGCCTTCTGGTGCTGATCCCGTTGGCGGCCTGCATCCTCAGGGCGACGGACCTCACGCTGGAGGAATTCGTCCGCGCCGCCTGGTCGCCCCGCGCCCGGGCGGCCTACTGGCTCACCTTCGAGTGCGCCTTCTGGGCCGCGGCGATCAATCTGGTGCTGGGGCTGGTGGTCGCCTGGACCCTGGTGCGTTACCGCTTCCCCCTGAAAACCCTGATCGACGCCCTCGTGGACGTGCCGTTGGCCCTGCCCACGGCGGTGACCGGGCTGGTGTACGCCAACCTCTATGTGAAGGACGGCTGGCTGGGCCAGTTCCTCAACCCCATCGGGGTGGAGGTGGCCTACACCCGCTTGGGCATCGTGCTGGTGCTGGTCTTCACGGGCTTCCCGTTCGTGGTCCGCAGCGTGCAGCCGGTCCTCGCGGAACTGGATGCCGACGAGGAGGAGGCCTCCGCCGTGATGGGGGCCAGTCGCTGGGTGACCTTCCGCCATGTCATCCTGCCGCACCTGCTGCCACCCCTGCTGTCAGGCTTCACCCTCGCTTTTGCGCGCGGCGTGGGCGAATATGGCAGCGTCGTGTTCATCTCCAGCAACATACCGTTCAAGACGGAGATCGCGGCCGTGCTGATCCGGTCGCGTCTGGAGGAATTCGCCTACCGCGAGGCGGCGGCTGTGGCCGTGGTCATGCTGGGTTTCTCCTTTGTGCTGCTCACGCTGATCAGCCTCGTGGAACGGTGGAGCCAGCCGCATGTCAAATGAGACCGGCGGGGCCCCAACCGCCGCTGCCACCGTGGAATCGTTCCAACCCCGCTCCCAGGCCCGGGAGGATCCGGTCTGGGTGCGCTGGCTGTTGATCGGCATCACCTACCTGGTGACCGGCCTGTTGGTGGCGGTGCCCCTGGTGCATGTTTTCCACCAAGCCTTTTCCGCCGGCTTCGGCGAATACTTCCGAAAGCTGCTGGGCGACCGCGATACCCTCCATGCGATCTTCCTGACGCTGATGGTCTCGCCGGTGGCGGTGGCCATGAACGTGGTCTTCGGCCTGGCTGCTGCCTGGGCGATCGCCCGGTTCCATTTCCCGGGTCGAACCATCCTGATCAGCCTGATCGAC
>CAWUOE010000168.1:0-7121 GCA_963923355.1 uncultured Gemmataceae bacterium
TCCGCTGGCTGTGACCGGCTTTTGCAGGGCCAAGTTTTTTCCACCCGCATCCTCCACCCGCATTTCCGCCACCGCGGCGATGAAGTCGTTTTGGCGCGCGGTGAGGCGGGTGACCGTCAGGCGGACATACCTCGCCTGGGCGCTTATGGATTGGACCACCGGCATGATGCCGGGGTTTGGGAAATCGGTTTTCTGTTCGAACAGCAGGCGGGGGTTTTTGAAATCTGGGCTGTCGCTACTTTCCAGTTTCCAGCGGGTGGGGAAGCCAAAGCCAGCCCCGATATTGCCGAAATCGTCCCAGCAAGGTTCGAGCACGATGGATGCGATCGTTTGGGGCTTGCCCAGATCTACCTGGACCCAGTGCGTGGTGCCAGGCTTGCTTTCAACCGGGCTGTGCCAACCGTACTCGGGCGCAGGAGATCGCCCGGCTTTTTGCAGGGTCTGTAATTGGTTACGCGCGGTTTTGATTTCCTCCTCCACAACCTTGTCCCTGCGGGAGTCGATCGCTTTTAGGCTGGCCTGGACCGCTTCGATTTTGCGACGCAGGTCCACGTCTTTTTTGGCGATGGCGGGATCTTGAAAGTAGGGTCGGTCCGCGCGGTCAATGGCGGCGAAAACAGCCTGCAGGTTGTAATACTCCTCCTGGCTGATGGGATCGAACTTGTGGTTGTGGCACTGGGCGCATTGCACGGTGAGACCCAGGAAGGTGGTGACCACCGTTCCCACCATGTCGTCCCGGTCGAGGTGGCGGGCAACTTTGCCATCGATCTTGCTTTCGGGGACCTCGGCGTGGCCGATGAAATCCCAGGGGCCGGCTGAGAGCATCCCCAGCGCCTCAATGGCTCCCGGGTTCTCCGGGTAGAGAATATCCCCCGCGATTTGCTCCCGCGCGAAACGGTCGAACGGCATGTCGTCATTCAGGGCCCGGATCAGGTGGTCACGATAGGGCCATGCGTTGGGGCGGAGCTTGTCTTTGTCATAGCCGTGGGTATCGGCATAATGCACCAGGTCCAGCCACAATCGGGCCCAGCGTTCGCCATAGGCGGGGCTGGCCAGGAGTCGATCGACAACGCGATCGTAGGCATCAGGCGAATTATCCGCCAGGAAACGGTTGATCTCATCAACCGTGGGCGGCAGGCCGGTGATGTCGTAGGTCACCCGGCGCAGCAGTGCCGCCTTCGGGGCGGGAGGGGAAAAGTTCCAACTTTTGGCGGTCAATTTCTGGAGGATCAGGTGGTCGATCGGCTGTTTGCCTGGTGGGACCCTTGGTTGTGCCAGGGGTTTGAAAGCCCACCACGTTTCCTCGGTGCCTTGGGTTTCGGTCAGGGGGATTTTGGCCCCATCGGCTATCCAGGCTTTGATCAGGCTGATTTCACCGGGCGGAAGCGGGTCACCCTTGGGAGGCATGCGCTCGGCTGGGACTTGGCTGGTGACCTTCTGGAGCAGAAGACTTTTCTCCGGCTTGCCGGCAACCAAGACCGGTCCCGAATCACCACCGCCGAGCAGCTTTTGGGGCTGATCCAGACGCAGGCCGCCGCGTGCCTTGGCATCGTGGCATTCCGCACATCGCTTTTGGAAAATAGGGCGGATGTCCCGGTTGAAATCGGGAGCAGCTTGGGCGAACGGCAAAGCAAGAACGAAAATGGCCAGGAATGGCATGCTGGAGCCTCAGGAGGGCGAAGCCCAATTATCCCCACAAAGGGGCCAACCCACAAGGACTATGGCGCCCGCCCAATCCGGTTACCTTGGAGCAAGCGAAAAATCTGCGTCCAATCTGATAGCGGTGGAACCTGTAATCAGCCCCGAAGTGGATCAGGTGGTGGGGATATTGGCAGTTGGCCAGCAGATTGGTCCTAAAGAGGCAACCTGCTGAAAATTAGGGAATGAGTGAGCGCGAAGGAAGTGCTGCACAGATGGCCTCAGGCCAAAACGGTGTGATTGATTTCCCCTTCATTGATGGTGGGCCGTTCGGGCCGACCCTTGTGCCGAAAGATGACACGGGTGTGATCGAGGCCCAGCAGGTGCAGGATGGTGGCGTGGAAGTCCCTGACGTGCATGCGATTGTCATTGATAGCCCGCAGGCCCAGCTCGTCGGTCTCACCCACGGTGCGCCCGCCCTTCAGGCCGGCACCAGCCATCCACATGCTGAAGCCCCAGGGGTTGTGGTCGCGGCCATCACCTTTCTCGCTCATGGGTGTGCGGCCGAACTCGCCGCCCCAGATGACCAGGGTGTCGTCTAGCAGACCCCTTTGCTTCAGGTCGGTCAGCAACCCCGCGATGGGAAGGTCCACGCCCGCACACATGAGCTCATGGTTTTTTTCAATGTTGGCGTGGGCATCCCAACGGCTGCCTGCGCCGGAATAGAGCTGGATAAAGCGTACCCCGCGTTCAGCCAGGCGTCGGGCGAGGAGGCACATCTTGCCAAAGTTGGCAGTGGTTTTCCGATCGATGCCGTAGAGTTTTTTGGTGGCCTCGCTCTCGCTGGAAAGGTCGACCGCCTCGGGTGCTTCCGCCTGCAACCGGTAAGCCAATTCCTGGCTGGCAATGCGGGCAGCCAATTCATCCTTTTCCGATCGGGCCCGAAGGTGCGCCTGGTTCAGCCCGGCGAGCAGGCGCTGCCTGCGCGCCGTTTGGTCGGATGTCAGGGATGTGTCGGGTTCCAGTCCAGGCAGCGGTTTGGGTCCGTTTTCCAGCTTGGTTCCCTGATACAGGCTGGGCATGAATCCGGCGCCCCAGTTTCGGGGACCGTTGGTCACTGCCGCAGAGCCATCGGTAAGCACCACATAGCCAGGGAGGTTGTCCGACTCGCTTCCCAGACCATAGAGGGTCCAAGCCCCCAAGGAGGGCCTGCCTGCGAGTGGGGAACCCGTGTTCATCTGGCAGACGCCGGCAGAATGGTTGATGGCATCGCACCACAGGCCCCGAAGGACCAGCAGGTCATCGGCCCGCTGGGCCATATGGGGGATCCAATCGCTGAACCACAGGCCACCTTGGCCGTGACGGGTCCATTTCCGCTTGCATTCCAGCAGCGGGGCATCCGCGGTGCCCATGGAGGTGACGGGGGTGCCGAAACTGGGCGGCAATTTTTTGCCAGCCAGCTTGTTGAGGAGCGGTTTGGGGTCCAGCAGGTCGATGTGGCTTGGTCCACCCTCCATGAACAAGAAAATGACACGCTTGGCCCGGGGCTTCAGGTGGGGAAAGGGCCTCGGGGTTGCCGCCAGCGGTCGGGCGATCGAAGGGGTAGAGGCCAAGGCCGCCGAGGCCAAAGCGCCAAACCCCAAGCCGGCATCCCATAACCAATGCCGCCTGTCCAAAAATCCAGCCGTGGCCAATTCGGGGGGCATGGTTCAGTCCAGATAAAGGAAGGCATTGGATTGCAGGAGGGCGGAAGCCAGATCCTCAAGAGGTGCTGGCCCGGACCGTGGATCCCGGGTGGATTCCAATTCCTCACGGTTGGGCGGCCGACCCAAGACGGATAGCATCAACGATTCGGCCTGCAGTTCAGGTTTTTCCTCGGCTGCCCGTTTGGCCAATGCAACGGCTGATTGCCTGGTGAGGGCACCATTGGCAAGCAACAGGGTTTGGACCACGGTGACGGTGTTTTGCCGAAGTGGAGTGCTGATGACTCCATCGGCGGCGTCGAAGGAGGCGAGCATCTGCTCGCGAGCATTTCGGCGGGCGGGAAGGTAAAGGGACCGGCGGTTTTTGGCTCCTTCGGCGGTGGGCCCCCCCACACTGCGGTCCAGTAAACCGGCCGAGGCCAGCATGGAATCCCGAATCTCCTCGGCGGTGAGGCGTCGGAAAGGACCGCGCCACAGGAGGCGATTTTCCGGATCCTTTAGCCTGCAGTCGGCCGCCTGTGGGTGGGTGCTGGAGCGGCCGTACGCCTCTGATAAGACGATTTTTCTGACCAGTGGTTTCAGCCGCCAGCCATCCCGGATGAAATCGCCTGCCAGGCTGTCGAGCAGTTCCGGGTGGCTGGGTTTGTCACCCAGGGTCCCAAAGTCTGATGTGGTGGCGACCAAACCGGCTCCGTACAGGGCAGCCCAGACCCGATTGACCCACACCCTTGCGGTGAGGGGGTTGTCAGGCCGGGTGAGCCATTGGGCCAGAGCAGCCCGGCGGCCGGAACTCTGCGGGCGCGGTGTGATTTTGGGAGGGGGCAGGTGGTCCAGTATTGCAGGCACACCCGGAGACACCAGTTCCAGCTTGCCACGGCGGGTGAACCCGCTGGTCGGGGCCTCAGGCCCCACATCCGCGGCAACCATGAGCATGGGCGGGGGTTTGGGCCGGGAGGCATCCAGCTCCAGTTTCAGGTTGCGCCATGACTCGCGCTTTTCCCCGGCGGGGAAATGATTCTCGAGGTGATCGTATTCATACTCCACCTGACGCCAGGCCAAGTCGCGCACCTGACGATCTCTCGGACCCAGATTGAGGGGGTCGGCGTTCAACAGTTGCTGGATGTCCGGTGGAAACTTTTCCACGGCGCTTTCTCGCGCCTTCTGGCGAGCGGGCTCTTCCATTAGGGCCAACTTGGCCAATTTTTCGGAATTAGCGGAGCGCCATTGTTGGAGAGCTGATTGGGACTCGGCCAACAGGGATGGGGGAACGGCCGGAACCTGTTCCGGCCAACTGAGGGCGGTGAAGTAGGCCCGAAGGGCGTGGTAGTCCCTTTGGGGGATGGGATCGAACTTGTGGTCGTGACAGCGAGCACAAGCGAGGCCGAGGCCGAGGACGGCATCGCCGGTGACATCGGTTATCTCATCGAGGATGGTGTCCCATTGGGCGGCGGAATCCCTCTGGTTGTATTCGTAGATGCCGAGCCGGAGGTAACCGAGCGCCCGGGCTTCGGACAGGTTGCCCGGTTCCAATTCATCCGCGGCCAATTGGAGGCGGACAAACCGGTCGTAGGGCATGTCACTTTGGAACGCTTGCACAACCCAGTCGCGGTAGCGCCAGGCATCCGGACGGAAAGCGTCCGCCCTGTAACCATCTGAATCGGCGTAACGAACCAGATCCAGCCAAAGGCGGGCCCATTTCTCGCCAAATGCCGGACTTGAAAGAAGCCGGTCCACCACAGCCGCTTTAGACTCGTTGCTTGGGTTTTTCAGGAAAGACCGGATTGATTGCGCGTCGGGGGGCAAGCCGGTCAGGTCGTAGGTGACACGCCTCAGCCATTCGGCCGGTGCAGCCGAGGGCGCCGGAGACAGTTGGTTCTGGCGCAGTCGTGCCCGGATGGCATGGTCCAGGTCGAGCGGCGAACCGGTGGCCCTCAGTGGTTGGACAGACCACCACCGACGGTCCTCGTCGGTCACCTGACCCCTTGCTCGGGCAGCGGGGGCGTTTTTTTCCATCACTTGTGGCCAGGGCGAACCCGCTTTCACCCACCGAACCAGAATGTCCACCTGCCTGGTTTCCAGCGGTTTTCCAGGGGGCATGGCAGGGGCGTTTTTTTCACGCTGGATTGCGGGCAGCAAAATATCCAGGGGCCTGTGGCCCGATTCAGCCGGCTCACGCAGCGCGGCGTGGCTATCCAACACCACACCGCCCTTACTTTTGCCCGACTGGTGGCTATGGCATTTGAAGCAATGTTCACGCAGGACGGGAAGAACCTCCCGCTGGAAGTCCGGGGAGGTCTTTGGGGAGTCAGTAAGCGGCTGACCCAGAAGGGAAAAAGCCATCCACAGGAGGTTGGTTGGCATGCGGGATTCCCGGTTCGTTGAACCCAGATTTCCAGCTTAGCATTTAGCTTTATCGGGTCACAGGGGCTGAGATGGCTAATTATTCGTTGTGGGTGTTTTGGTGTTATACCGAAGGATCACCGTTTTACCTTCAGTAATGTTTGATGTAATCTGGTGTTATATCATGGCATCCGGTCCCGTCTCGCCATGGACAGTGATTGAAATAGTTTCGGGGGTGAACCATGCCCATTGAAGTCTTTTGCCAATGCGGTCGGGAAATTGTCGCACCGGATGAATTGGCAGGAAAGAAAGTACGCTGTCCCGAATGCAAACAACCGGTTGAGGTGCCGATGTTGGCACAAGGCTCCCCGGGAGGGGGGCAACCAAACAAGCCCCGCAGCAGCGCAACGAATGCCAAAATCCCCGCCCCTGGAAGCGGGGTGCGCCAGTCACCCGGGACCGGAGGAAAGGGTGATTCCGCGATTCGCAAGCCTGGGCCAGCCCCCGCCAAGGGCGAATCCAGCGCCGGGAAGCCCCCACCTGTTCCGGCGAAGGGCGAGGACGAAGTCCCGGTGATTCGGGCGAAGAAAAAAAAGAAAAAATCCAAGGAAAAGGATTCCAGTGATTTTTACCTGAAATTGGGGGGGACAATCCTTGGTCTGGTGATAATTGTGCCGCTGATCGTGTGGCAGGCCAACAAGAAGTTCCAATTCTTTGGGGGTGGTGGCGACGCAGGTACCACCCAGGTTTCAGCCGGTGGGGGCGGAGCGACCGGAGCTGGGCCAAAGCCCGGAACCGTCGCCGCTGCGATCAATCCCAGTCAGGTGACGGATGAGACCATCTTTATACCTTCCGACTCCGTAGCTGTTCTCAGTTGCCAGTTCGGGCCGATGCTACGGTCTCCCCTGGCCAGCAGTCTCAAACAATCGGCCGGGGATATTTTTGCCAAAACCAAAGCCCAAACGGGGTTTGAGCCTGACCACCTTGAAAGGGTTCACCTGATATTCAACACCAAGGAACTAGCCGCCATGCAACCGCCTGCCGGCATGAATGGCGGCGGTATGCCACGGGGGCCAGGAGGACCCGGGATGATGCCGGGTGGCCCTTCCAGGCCGGGCATGGGAGGCCCCCCGGGCCGTGGACAGGGGAAGCAAGCGGGTGATGGCCGTGTGTTTGTGAGCCATGAGTTGGAAGGCGATGAGGATCAAGGACAGGGCACCGGCGTGATGGTGGCCCAAATTGGTGGAGCGTTTTTACCACCAGGTGGAAACCCCGGAGTACCAGCCGGGGCCTATGGCAATCAGGGCGGGCCTGGGGGCCCACCGGGAACGCCCGGTCCTCCGGGAATGGGACGGCCTGGCATGGGTGGTCCTGGCATGGGTGGTCCTGGCATGGGTGGTCCTGGCATGGGTGGTCCTGGCATGGGTGGTCCTGGCATGG
>CAWUOE010000169.1:0-7106 GCA_963923355.1 uncultured Gemmataceae bacterium
CCGAGGAGGGTCGATCCGAGGAATTACGCCTTTTCCGCCAGGCACGGACGGGGGATTTCCAGGCCTTTGAGGGCTTGGTGGGGCGCTTGCAGAATCGTGTGCACGCGCTCGCCTTGCGAATCCTGGGCTCGTCCCGGTCGCATGATGCCGAGGATGTGGTGCAGCAGACCTTCCTGGGCATGATCGAGCATTTGGAGGATTTCCGCGAGGAATCCTCCGTGGCTGCCTGGGTCCTGCGCATTGCCGCCAACCACGCGCTGAAGATTCTCCGCCGCGAGCGCATCCTGCCGATGCAAAGCTACGAGGACACGGCCCAGGAATCTTTCGCCTCGCTGCCCCACCCAAGCTATATCGCCCGTTGGCGTGATGATCCCGCCGATTTGGCGCAGGATGCCGAGGTGCGGCGGCTGGTGGAAGAGGCGCTGGCCGAGCTGGAAGACACCTACCGGCTGGTTTTTGTGCTACGGGATATTCAGGGGCTCTCCACCGAGGAAACAGCCCAGGCCCTGGACTTGACCCCTTCCAACGTGAAGGTGCGGCTGATGCGGGCCCGGCTGCAGTTGCGCGAACGGCTGACCCGCGCCCTTGGCGACCCGGCCACCCGACTGATTCCCGACCACCAGCATGGCGAAGACCACCCGGCGGAGGCATCGCGATGACCTGTGAAGAGATGCTGAAGGCGCTGAACGCCGTGATTGACAGCGAACAGGCCCTGTCCCTGTACCAGGAATTCGCCAGCCATCTGGAAGGCTGCAACCCCTGCCAGGTGGTGGTGGACAATCTGCGCAAGACCATCCAGCTCTACCGGGCAGGGGAACACTATCCCATGCCCGAAGGATTCCAGAACCGGTTCCGCGAGGCCCTCAAAGCCAAGTGGTTGCAGAAATTCCCCCACAGCGGGATTTCCGCCAACTGACTTCCCCCAAATGGCTTGTAACCAAACCACTGCTTCATGGATCATGGAGTGGTGATTCCGTCATTCGTGGAGATGACCAGACGATGGAAGCGACCATTCTGCAGGCGGCTGAAGTGCACCGTCGGCGTTCAGCGGGCGAACCGATCGACCTTCTGGATGTGCGCACCCCCTTGGAATATCGCGAGATCCACGCGACCGGCGCCGAACTGGTGCCACTGGACCGGCTGGATCCTGCCACCTTCCAGGGCCGGGACCCCGGCCGACGACTGGCGGTGCTGTGCAAATCTGGCGGCAGAGCCAAACAGGCCTGTGACCGGCTCGCCGCCGCCGGCATTCCCGGACTGATCCTTGTCGAGGGGGGCACCACCGCCTGGGCCGCCGCCGGCCTGCCCGTGGAACACGGTAAAAAGGGCATGTCGCTCGAACGCCAGGTACGCATCACCGCAGGCGCCCTGGTGTTCACCGGCGTTGTGCTCGGTCTGCTGGTGAATCCCTATTTCTTTGCCCTGTCAGGATTCATGGGAGCCGGGTTGATGTTTGCCGGTATCACCGACACCTGCGCCATGGGCATGCTGATGGCCAAGATGCCATGGAACCAGGTGAAAATCGACACACCGACCCGGCAACACCAAGCCAAGCCTGAAACATGTTGAAGCTGACCTTCCAGGCGACTCAGTTGGAGTTGCCGGTGAACAGCTCACTGCCCGGATGCGACGTGCGCCACTCACCCCAGGTGGTGCGGGTGAACGGCACCGATTGCAGCGGGAAAGCCACTGCCCCGTTATCCGCCGGTTGCAGGCTACTTTGGTGATACAGATGGTCTTCCACGCGGATAACCATCTTGCGGTCCTTGCTGGCCCCATGCTCAATCTTCACACCCAGGGGCTTGGTCTCCCCCTCCCGCGTGAAGACCTGCACACAATCGGCCAGGTCGCAAAAGGTCACCGTGACCGGTGTATCCCCCTGCATGCCGTTGTGGACATGGCGGTCAGGCGCGTGCACGGCTGACAGGGCATAGGCCTTGGCCTTGCCGTTGACCACCACCCCGATGACCAGGTCCTCATCGCGCAACTGGTTCATGGCCGCCATGCGCTGGGCCGAGGACATGGATTGCGGCCTGGACTCCTCGCCTGAGTCAACCGGCCTGTTGGCCAGCACCTGGTAACCCACGAAGGCGGCGGCAGCCCCGAAAACGGCCACCCACCAGAATCGCGCCGGATAGGCAGGTTTATTCGTATCGTGCTGGGGCATGGTTTCCATTCCCGTTTCACCCAATGGCTTGGGTCATTTTAGCATGCCCCATCAATCACCCTTCCAGCCCCGAGGTAGTCGGAGAGCCCATACCTCGCTGCACAGCGGCTGGGCATGACCACCCAGCATCCAGATGGCATCCTGAAATACCAGCGCCGAGTGCTCGTGGCGCTCCTTGGGGCGGGTGACTGTTTTCAGTTCCTTCCAGGACTTGCCATCCTTGGAATACCAGACATCCCCCCAGTTTTTAGCGGGGTTGTTCGACCAACCGCCCAGCACCCACAGGTGGTCGCGATGGACCACTGCTGAGAACCACAGACGGGGAGACCACAAGGCGTTTTCAGCGACGAGGTTCCAATCCTTGCCGTTTTCCGAACACCAGACATCGTTGAACGCCTGGTAGCCGGGCAGGTAGTTGCCGCCACCCAGTACCCACAGCTTGCCGTGATGGGAAACCACCTGGTGGTAAGCCCGCGGTTTCCACGGGGCGGCGTCTTTCACACAGGTCCAGGTTTTACCATCGGCCGAGCACCACACATCGTTGCGAATGCTTTTCTCAGTGCCGAAGTAGTAATTCTCGGTACCGCCAATGATCCAAAGCTTGTCGTCATGTACAGCAACGCCCGCCGCCAGCCGGGGGGACCAGCCAGCTTTGTCGGTTACCAGTTTCCAGTCGGAGCCATTGTCACTGTTCCAGACCTGGGCGCTGGCCGAGTGGGTATTCAGCCGACCATCGGCCCAGCCGCCCATCAGCCACATTTTGCCTTGGAAGGTCACGGTCATTGACAGGTCGGAATGCCGCCACGGCGCTTTTTCGCTGGCGCGGGTCCACGCCCTGCCATCGGGGGAACTCCACACATCCCGAGGCGGGGAGGAAAAGGAATCAAACCAACCGCCCAGGATCCACAGCCGGTTGTTGAAAACTAATTCCCCCTGCGAATCACGCGCCTGCCAGTCTGCCCTTCGGTTGACCAGTTCCCAATCGGGGGCAGATTGGTGCAATGACATCCCCAAAAACAGCAAGGGAATCATGGGCCACCTGATGCCTGCTCGGGCGTGGCCCTGTGGATCCGTCGATATTCGCCCGGCGACATGCCAATGGCGCGGCGAAACTGGCGGGTGAAGGCGCTTTGGTCGGAGTAGCCGCAGTTCATCGCCACGGTAGCGATGGGACTGGCGGTGTGGCGCAACTGCTGGGTGGCCTGGTCCATGCGGAATTTGAGCAGCAATTGACCGGGAGTGAGGTGGAAGACCTGACGGACGCGGTGGTCCATCTGATGGGAGGTGATGCCGGCCAGTTCCGCCAGCCGGGCCAGCGGCCACGGTTGGTCCAGCGAGGCGCGGGCCTGGTCAATCGCCCGGGCAAGCTGGCTCCATGCCTGGTTCTTCTCATCGGGCGGGTGTAGGTCACGGGAGAAGCCGACCAGCCCCATGCATTGGCCGTTTTTAGCGGTCAGCGGCAACTTGGTGGTGAGGGCCCAGCCCGGTTCGCCCTGGGGGTAGGTGTGGAGTTCCAGCGCGTTGACCAGCGGTTCGCCCGTGCGGATCACTTCGAGATCCTGCGCCAGGTAAGCCTGCCCGGTGGGACCGGGAAAAAGATCCTCAGCCGTGCGGTGGAGCAGCTCGTCCTTACGTTCGAGGTGGCAGCGGTTCACCAGCGTCTGGTTGACCACCACGTAACAGCCCTGGCCATCCTTGATGAAATAGACCATGTCCGCCAAGCAATCGAACAGGGCCTCGCCGGTAAAAGGCTCGGCCAGTTTGCCCAGGAATTCGACGGCACTGGTGGCATGCGCGGTGGAGCGGACCATGCGCTCGATCATCCCGCCGGCGGGGTGGCTTGTCCATAGGCCAAAGCGGACGTTTCGGCCAGTTTTTTGCCCCCTTGGTGGCTCTGTGCCTTTTTCAACCCGTGAAACCGCTTTTGGGAACAAGACACCGGACGGCCTCACGGGTAGATTGACTTCATCAACCAACCGGCACCAGAAAGGGCTTTCCAGCATCATGTCCAACAACCCATGGCAGGGCGTTTTCCCGGCGATCACCACCCAGTTCCACAAGGACCTGTCGCTGAACCTGGATGGTTTCTCCAAGCATGTGGAGGCCCTGATCGATTCGGGTGTGACGGGCCTGATCGTTTGCGGCTCGCTGGGTGAAAACCAGTCGATGGACCCGGAGGAGAAACGCACGGTGCTGAAGCGTGCCGTGGAGGTGGCCAAAGGCCGGGTGCCGGTGCTCAGCGGCGTGGCGGAAACCAGCACGCTGGCGGCCTGCCGCTATGTGGCTGATGGCGAGAAACTGGGTGCCTCGGGCTACATGGTGATGCCCGCCATGGTGTACAAGGCCGACGCCGCCGAGGCGGAGAACCATTTCCGCAAGGTGGCTGCCGCCACCCGTCTGCCGTGGATGCTTTACAACAACCCGGTCGGCTACACGGTGGACATCACCCCCGCCCAATTCGCCAAGCTGTCCGACATCAAGAATCTGGTGGCACTGAAGGAAAGTTCGGCCAACACCCGGCGCATCACCGAACTGCGCATCGAGGTGGGCAACCGTTACCAGGTCTTTGTGGGCGTGGATGACCTGGCGCTGGAATCAGCGGTGCTGGGTATCGACGGGTGGGTGGCCGGTTCCGGCATCGCCTTCCCCAAGGAGAACCAGTACTTCTGGGAGCTGACCCGAAAAGGCAAGTGGGACGAGGCGCGGCAGATGTATCGCTGGTTCTACCCGCTGCTGAAACTGGACACGCACATCAAGTTCGTGCAGTACATCAAGCTGGCGGTGCAGGAGGCGGGTCTGGGCGCCGAGTGGGTGCGCGAGCCGCGCCTGCCTCTCTCGGGCGCCGAGCGCGAGGCGGTGCTGAAGATCATCCACAAGGGCCTGGCCGAACGGCCCAAACTGTAAGCGATCCCCCCACTCCCATGAGCACCAACGCCATCCAGCGGATCCGCGTGGTTGATTCCCACACCGGTGGCGAACCCACCCGCGTGGTGCTGGACGGTGGGCCCGACCTGGGTATGGGTCCGCTGGACCGCCGGTTGGCCCTGTTGCGCGAACGGCACGACAGTTTCCGCTCCGCCGTGGTGAATGAACCGCGCGGCAGCGATGTGCTGGTGGGGGCGCTGCTCTGCGAGCCTGCCGACCCCTCGTGTTCTGCCGGGGTGATCTTCTTCAACAATGTGGGCTACTTGGGCATGTGCGGCCACGGCACCATCGGACTTGTAGTTACGCTGGCCCACCTCGGCAAGTTGCAACCCGGTGCGCACCGGATTGAGACACCGGTTGGCGTGGTGGAAGCCACACTGCTGGCCGATGGGTCGGTATCGGTGCGCAATGTGCCCAGTTGGCGCGCCCACAAGGGCGTGAAGGTGACCGTGCCGGGGCATGGCGAGGTGACCGGCGACATCGCCTGGGGGGGCAACTGGTTCTACCTGGTGGAAGACCACGGCCACCGGCTGACCCTGCCCTGCGTGGCGGCCCTGACTGACCTTTCCACCCGGATCCGCCAAGCGGTGAATGCAACAGGCTATCCCGAGGTGGACCATGTGGAGTTGATCGGCCCGGGGGCACCCGGTTCCGATGCTCGCAACTTCGTGCTGTGCCCCGGCCTGGCCTACGACCGATCGCCCTGCGGCACCGGCACCAGCGCCAAGCTGGCGTGCCTGGCTGCGGATGGCAAACTAAAGCCTGGCGAGCAATGGATCCAGGAAAGCATCTTGGCGACCCGTTTTGTCGGGCGGTTCGAGTGGGACGGGAGCACTACGGATTGCGACCGGATCATTCCCACCGTGACCGGGACGGCCCATGTGACAGCCGAGGCAACCCTGCTGGTGGATGCGCGTGATCCGTTTTGCTGGGGAATCCGGGTGGATTGAGTGGAAGACTTTTATCTCCATTGGAAGGATTCATGTCCAAGCGGGTGCTGATTCTGGGTGCGGGTGTCATTGGGCTATCCTCTGCCTTGCATGCCCTACAGCGCGGGTACCAGGTGACCGTGGTGGACCGGAACCCGTCCACGCGTGATGGGTGCTCATTCGGCAACGCGGGGATGGTGGTGCCCAGCCACTTTGTGCCGCTAGCCGCGCCGGGTGCCGTGTGGATGGGCATCAAGTGGATGTGGAACCCGGAATCTCCGTTTTACATCCGCCCCAGATTGTCGTGGGATTTGTTCACCTGGGGCCTAAGGTTCTGGCGGGCTTCGACCGCCGCCCGAGTAAAGGCCGCCGAACCGATCCTGCGGGACCTGAATTACCAGAGCCGGGACATCTACACCCTTTGGGCCAGCCACCCGGAAACCGGTCCCGGCGATTTCGGGCTGGAGACCAAGGGCCTGTTGATGCTGTGCCGCACAGCCAAGGGGCTGGATGAAGAAGCCCACATGGCCGAGCGGGCCAACCAGTTGGGTGTGCCGGCCGAGGTCTTGGATGCTGCAAGCACCAAGAAACTGGACCCGGGGGCCGATCTGGCCATTGAGGGTTCGGTTTATTTCCCAAGGGACTGCCACCTCGACCCTAACCGCCTGATGGCGGGACTAGAAAACCGTTGCCGCGCATTGGGTGCGAATTTTCATTTCCAAACGGAAGTCACCGGATTTTTACGCGAGGGAACCTTCTTGCGGGGTGCGCGTACCGGCGCCGGAGATCTGGAAGCGGATCAGGTGGTGCTGTCAGCGGGCTCGTGGTCGCCGCTCTTGGCCAGGGAACTGGGCCTTGGTTTGCCGATGCAGGCAGGCAAGGGGTACAGCCTGACTCTGACCAAGCCAGGACAATTGCCCACGCTGTGCACCATTTTGACCGAGGCACGGGTGGCAGTCACGCCCATGGGTGACCGGCTGCGTGTGGGCGGCACGATGGAGATTTCAGGCCTGAATGAATCGGTTACCCAGGCCCGGGTGCGCGGCATCCAGCGCTCGTTCTGCCAGTATTACCCCTCCTTCAGC
>CAWUOE010000170.1:0-7064 GCA_963923355.1 uncultured Gemmataceae bacterium
AGCGGGATATTCCACTCGCGAAGGAATGGACCACGCATTTGTTCACTATCGGATTCCCGCCTGCAGACAAAGACCAAATCCGGGTGGAACTGGGCGGTAATGCGGTGGTGGCAGCCCTCAAGGATGTGGTGCTGAAGGCAAATCTGGACACGTCCGTTCGAACCGGATTGCAGTGGCATCCGGGAAGTTCGGCTCCTGTGGATATCACGGTTACTGCCCCGTTTGCGCTGGACCGTAACCCACCCATTCCCGGGGTGGAGGTCGTGGCAGAGCTGATGGCCAACGGGCAAACCAGTCGATTGGGGCGCGTGCAGACTGGCGGGGATGGCAAGGTGGCGCTGTCGCTGGCGATTCCAGAGCTGGAACCCGGGCAATACTTGTTGAAATTGTTGACCCGTTCGGCGTTGGGTGAATCAGTGCAGGAGAAACAAGTTCAGGTTGTCCGGTCACCCCGCTTGCTTCTGACCACGGACAAACCCGTTTACCAGCCTGGCCAATTGGTGCACCTGCGCCTTTTGGCTCTGGACGCTTTCTCGCTCAAGCCCGTGGTTGCAAAAACCGTTTGGCTGGAGGTGGAGGATGCCAAAGGTAACAAGGTTTTCAAGAAGGAAGCAGCGCTAAGTGACCACGGTATCGCCCATGCCGATTTTCAACTGGCCTCCGAGGTCAATCAGGGGTCGTATCAGGTTCGGGCGTTGTTGGGTAATGAAAGCACCACCAAAACGGTGACGGTGAAGCCTTACAAGCTACCCCGTTTCAAAACAGTGCTGAAACTGGACCGACCCTGGTACCAACCCGGTGACAAGGTGAGGGCTTCCATTCAGGCAGATTACTTTTTTGGCAAGCCGGTTGCTGGGGCTGTTTTTTCCCTGAAAGCATCCTCCTTGGATGTGCAGGCCAACGAGTTTTTCAGGCACCAGGGCAAGACCACCGAGTCAGGCTCTGCGGAGGTGGAATGGGTGTTGCCTCGCAATCTGGTTGGTTTGCCCTCCCGGCAGGGAGATGCACTGATCACGGTTCAGGTTGAATTGACCGATCCAGCGGAGCAAATGGAAAAAGTGGAAACCGCTGTTTCGGTGAGTGACCGCCCCATCCGGTTGAAGGCCCTAGCCGAGGGCGCAAGGCTTGTGCCCGAACTGGAAAACCGTGTGGTGGTTTCCGCAACCTATCCGGATGGCACACCCGCGAAAGCCCAAATCCGATTGTGGCCCGGTGGAAACAAAGTGCGTGAACCCCTGCTGGCTGCAACCGGGGAAAACGGGTTGGCCGAATTCAGCTTCGTTCCCCGCGCGGATTGGTTCAATCAGAACGGTTTTGGAGAGCAATCGCTGGAGGTCCTTGGCCAACCCCAGCCAGTTAATCAGTTCGGTCCCAAAACGGAACTGCCAGTCAGGATCGAGGCGAAGGATGATCGGGGCGCTACTGCCGAGGCCCAGACCGTTTTGACCGGTGTGGCCAAAGGGGACAACCTGGTCCTGAAGCTGAACCGGGCGGTCTTCACTTCCGGTCAAAGCCTGGTGGCTGAAGTGTTGGTCGACTCATCTTCCCCGACCGCCTACCTGGATGTGATCAAGGATGGCCAATTGCTCTTCAGTCGCTGGCTGGACGTGAAAAATGGCAAGGCCCGCCTTGAGATGGCACTTCCCCCAGAAGTTTCTGGATCCCTGGAGGTGCACGCCTGGCAAGTAATGGGCACCGGGGAGTTGGTGCGGGACAGCCGCCTGATTTACGCGCAACCTTCCCGTGAATTGAAGGTGGAGATAATCCCGGGGGCTGCCCAGTATCGTCCCGGTGAAAAGGGAACGGTCAATCTGAAAGTTACAGACTCCGCAGGCAAGCCGGTGCCTTCGGCCTTGGGAGTGTTGGTGGTGGATGAGGCGGTGTACGCCCTTCAGGACCAGCAGCCCGGCATGGAAAAGGTATTTTTTACCCTGCAAAAACAGCTTCTGGAACCCAAGGCGCAGGAACTGGTGCCTGGAATCGGGGTACCTGGTGGGCTTATTCGTCCGGTCGTGGTGGATGACCAGGCCCAAATGGCGGCGCGGGCACTTTTTGGCGCAGTGAGGCCGGCGATTCCGAAATGCTGGATCGCTGAACCTGTGTTGGAGCGGCGACAAAAAGCCCAGCAGACGGTGAGCACCCTGGGAATGGCCCTGCATAATCTTGCCCAAACCGAATCGGTTTGGACCCAGGGAGCCACCCTGGGATGGGCGCCCGGATTACTCAAGAAAATCATTCAAAAGGGATATGCCAACCCCGAGGCTTTGAAGGATCCGTTGGGTGGGGAGATCAGCCTCGAACCTCTCGCCACCTTGGAACCTCAATTCACGCCGGCCCGCCTTGCAGAGGTGGTGACCCGGGATCGGCTCAGGTATTGGTCCTGGATGTTGGTGAATGCATCCAGTCAGCCGGACAACCGGGCCCGCTGGCTTCGCAACGGACAATGGAGCCTCCCACCGAATGTGCTGGACCTGAACCTGTTGCGCCAGCCGGGTGGAATGCCGCGGGTAGACCCCTGGGGGCATTCGATTGTGGTGCTTCCGCGCAAGGAAAAGGGACGGTTGGTACAGGGGCAGGAAGTCCTTGCGGGCTGGGTTTTGGCAAGCCCGGGTCCGGACGGCAAGTTGGGTACAGCCGATGACATCCGCCTCGAGGATTTGAACAGCAGCGATGGGAGTGAACAGTTCTGGTGGCTGACCGCCGAAAAATTCAAGGCAATGGTCCAGAAAAACCAGAGGTTTGGAGGGATGGGCGGGCCCATGGCCATGTTCGGGGGAGGATTTCCCGGAGGCGGCGGTGGAATGGTTCGCCGGGGCGGGGCACCGATGGCCATGGAAATGGCCGCAGCGGGCGGGCCCTTGATGGTGGCGGATGGCCCACCTGGAGCCATGCCAAAGATGGCCATGGCCAACGCACCGTCATCGCCTTCCAACCGAACCGACAAGGCCGCGCCGTTGGCGGAACCCGCCCGTACCCGGGAATTCTTTCCAGAAACCATGCTCTGGCGTCCAGCCTTGGTGACCAACGACCAAGGAATGGCGCGCCTGGAATTTGATTTTGCCGACAGCATCACCACGTGGCGCATGACCGCGACCGCCTCTTCCATGGGTGGCTTGTTGGGTGGGACAAGCGCGGCCCTGCGAGTCTTCCAGGATTTCTTCGTGGATATGGACTTGCCGGTAACCTTGACGCAGGGCGATGAGGTCCGCTTCCCGATTGCGGTGTTCAATTACCTCAAGGAGCCTCAGAAGGTGGTCCTCACCCTGAAGTCGGAGTCCTGGTACGAACTGGTGGATGGTCAATCCACTGTCCGCGAGATCGAAATCGGGGCCAATCAGGTGGCTGCGGTGGCATACCGCATCCGCGCAAAAAACCTGGGTGGATTCCCTCTGCAAGTGGACGCCCGCGGGACTGCGATGGCCGACAGCGTGCGACGCACTGTTCGCGTGGTGCCCAATGGCGAACCTGTGGAGTTGGCACACAATGAGCGCCTTTCTGGAAAGATTGAAAAGACCCTGCGCTTTCCTGCCGAGGCATTACCCGGTGCCAATCAGGCCTTCCTGAAAATCCACCCGGGATTGTTTTCCCAACTGGTGGAGGGCACCGAGGGCATCCTGAGGATGCCAGGGGGGTGCTTTGAACAAACCTCCTCTTCGGCGTATCCCAACATCCTGGTGGTGGATTACATCCGGCGAAACAAGCTGGCCGCCTCGGAAGTATTGGCCAAATCCGAGGCCTATTTGAATGCCGGTTACCAGCGCCTTTTGACCTTTGAAAGGCCGGGTGGCGGTTTCGATTGGTGGGGAAGCGGGGAGCCTCTGGTTTGGCTCAGCGCCTACGGGTTGATGGAGTTCAACGACATGGCCAAGGTATGGCCGGTGGATCGCGGGGTCATTGAACGCACCCAGTCCTGGTTGCTCAAGCAGATGGAGCCGACCGGCACCTGGTCCAAGATCGGTGCAACCCACGGGGAATCGATCGAGCGAATGGGTGACCCCCGTTTGCTGCTTACCAGCTATGTGGCTTGGGCTTTGCTGGAAAGCGGAATACCCCAGCAAACGCTCGTAAAACCGTTGGCCTATGTTCGGCAACATGCCGCTTCATCCGAAAGCCCCTACATTTTGGCCCTCGCGGCCAACGCCTTGACAGCCGCTTCTGGCACCGACAAGGAAGCCGCAAAAATTCTGGATATTGTCCTTGGGAAATTGGACCGCCTGGGCAAAGACATGCCCGAGTGGCAGGCCCGTTGTTTTCCTGTGGTTGGAGGTGAATCCCTGAATCATGCCCGGGGTGATTCACTCACGGTGGAAACCACGGCCCTGACAGCGCTGGCCCTGTTGAAATCCGGTCAGCCGGAAGCCGGTAACAAAGCTCAGAAAGCCTTGGCATACCTAGCCAAGGCCCGGGATCCCCACGGCACCTGGGGAAGTACCCAAGCGACCATATTGGCCCTCAAAGCTCTGGTGCAGGCTTCCAGCGCACCCAGGCAAGTTAATCCCGCCGGTTTCCGCATCCTGGTCGATGGCAAGGAAATCGGCCGGGGCGAGGTCAACTCCGGCAACAACGATGTCATGCAGCAGTTCGACCTTTCCGCTGCGGTTGTTTCTCCCGGGGATCACCAGGTGGAGGTGTTGGTGAGCGGGGACTCCAGCATGGTGGCCCAATTGGTTTCGAGGCACTTCCGCCCTTGGAATGCCGCATCCCGACCCAAGGATCGATTTGCCGTGAAGGTGGAATACGACAGGACCAACTTGGAAACCGACCAAAACATTCAGGCCAAGGCCAGCCTCCGCTACCTGGCCGATCGGCCCACCACCATGGTCATGCTGGATTTGGGAATTCCCCCAGGTTTTCAGGCTTCTGCGGAGGATTGGAACAAGCTTGTCGTTGATGGAAAGGTCAAACGATTCTCGATGACAGACAGGCAGATCATTGTCTACCTGCAGGATGTGGAACCGGGCAAGGAATACCTTTTCCCATACACCCTCAAGGCAAGATTGCCGGTCAAAGCCAAAGCCCCCGCGGCTGAAGCCTACGAGTACTACAACCCCACGGAGCGGGGTGCGTCCCAGCCGGTGGATCTCGAGGTGCGCGATAAAGCCAGGTGATTCATCCCGCCGTTTACCAACGAACGAGACGGGAAAGCGGGGGGGAGCGCAGTAATCTTCCCCCCGCGACACTCAGAGGATTTCCCCGGAGGTCGATCCGGTCCAGCGCCAGCAATTCACCGGATTCCCTGGCCGCCACCAGGAAATCCAGAATCATGCGCACTCCTTGATGGTTGATCTCGTTGTCCGCCAAGTCGAGTTTTCGCAAACCTGGCATCCACGGTGACTGGAGGATGGCGCGTAAGCCGCGGGGGCCAATCCGATTTCCCGGAAGGACTAGTTCCTGAAGGTTTTCCAGGGGGGCTTGTTGGGCCAGTTGGGCTACGCCGTCAGACCCCACGCCCGCCCCGGTCAGGTCAAGCGAGGTCAGGGCGAGCATCAGGGTTTTGGAAGATATCTTCCCGAGATCTTCGGCTCTCTCCCTGGGTGTTTCCATTCCCCAGGTTAGGTGCAGGTGCTGAATGGGATGTACTGTTTCCAGGTAGTCATGAGATTCAAGAAATTGGCGGGCGTCCATTTGCAGGTGGTGGACAAAGCCTCGGCGGAAATTCCAGTCAGCGGCCAACCCAACCAGTTCCCCTGCCCAAAGGGGGCCATAAGTTTGCTTCAAATGCTGTTCCCGGCGAAAGGACTGACGCCCGTCCGGCAGAGGCGTCCCTAGACCGAGGGCTATCTGCAGGCGGATAAATTCCGCGCGGGCCTCCAGAGCCGGGTCGTTGTTACCGCGGAATTGGTCCTCCAGCCAGTCGGCGTACACCAGCCGTGGCATATCTTCCTGCCGGTTGGTCAGGATGATCCGAAGCAATTCTTGTCCGGAATTGTCCATGGCTTCGGGCTGGCCTTGGCAAGCAGGCCTTAGGCTCCTAAATCAAAATTAATGGGCCTCTCCCGCCCAAACGACCATCTCGACCATCCTAGACAAAGCACCGGGTTGGAAGGTGTCAGTATGGTTGGTTTTTGAATTTGCTGTTTCCGGGAGATTGTTCCGTGACACCCAAGGAAGCCATCGCGTTTGTCCGCCGGGAGGCGGTTGTCGCGGTGGACCTTCGTTTCATGGATTTTCCGGGCGCTTGGAAACATTTCACCGTTCCTGCCGATGCCTTGACCGAATCGTCCTTTGAGGACGGTTTTGGATTTGATGCCTCCAGTGTGAGGGGCTGGCAGGGTATCAACGAGTCCGACATGCTGGTGGTCCCTGTGGCGGATACCAGCTTTATTGACCCGTTTGCCCGTGAAAAAACGATGGTCATGCTGTGCAGCATCCTGGACCCTCTCACGCGGGAGGATTACACGCGAGACCCCAGGAATGTGGCCCGGAAAGCCGAGCTATACATGCGGTCCACGGGGATTGCGGATCAGGCTAATTTTGGGCCAGAAATCGAGTTTTTCGTTTTCGATGGTGTCCGTTTCGATCAAACCCAGCATTCCGGTTTTTATTTCATCGACAGTTCGGAAGGCCAATGGACCACCGGTCGTCGGGAAAAACCCAATCTGGGCAATAAAATCCGGCATCGGGAAGGGTATTTCCCCTGTCCGCCCGTCGACCAACTGCATGACATCCGGTCAGAAATGATGCGATTGATGATGGAGGCCGGGTTAAAGGTGGAGGGCCATCACCACGAAGTGGCCAGTGGTGGCCAGGGCGAAATCGACCTCAAGTACGGCCCTTTGGTCCAGATGGCCGACAATGTTTTGAAATATAAATATATAGTCAGAAATGTGGCGCATAAGAATGGAAAGACTGCCACATTCATGCCAAAGCCTCTTTTTCAGGACAATGGGGCAGGCATGCATGTCCATGTCTCCCTGTGGCGAGATGGAGACAACTTATTTGCCGGTTCGGGGTATGCCGGTCTAAGCGAAACAGGTCTTTTCGCTATCGGCGGGTTGTTGCGCCATGGCAAAGCATTGGCGGCCATCACCAACCCGACTACCAACAGCTACAAGCGCCTGGTC
>CAWUOE010000171.1:0-7058 GCA_963923355.1 uncultured Gemmataceae bacterium
ACAGGGTTGGCCGAAAGCTGGTAGGTGCGGCTGCGGCAGATGGTGCGCACCAGGTGCTTCAGGTCGAATCCGCTCTTCACAAAATCATGGGCCAGCGCGTCCAGCAACGGATCATTGGCGGAAGGGTTCGACTCGCGGAAATCGTCCACCGGCTCCACCACACGGCGCCCCATCACGTGAAACCAGATCCGGTGCACCATGGAGCGGGCGAAGAACAGGTTGTCAGGCGAGGTCATCCAGGCTGCCAAAACCTCACGGCGATCCTGACCGGGTTCCACCTTCGCATCCCCCGCACCCATGTACCGGGGAGTCATCACCTTCCCCGTGCGGGGTTGCGTCACCTCGCCGCCGCGGTCGGCGAAAACGATCTCACCGGCGGGGGCCTTGTTGTCCACGGAGGGCTGGCTGGGATCGGCCTTGGTCTTCACCCGGGCGAAGAAAGCCGCGAAACCGTAATAGTCATCCTGTGTCCAACGCTCGAACGGATGGTTGTGGCATTTGGCACACTGCATCCGCACCCCGAAAAAGAGCTGGGCGGTCGTTTCCGCCAGGCTCTGGGGATCCCGGGCGATTCGGTAGTAACCGGCGGCGGGATTGTTGGCGGCGGGCCCGGAGGCCGTGAGGATTTCCCGAACCACCTGATCCAGACCCACGTTGGCGGCGATCCGCTCACGCAGCCACTGCTGGAAGGTGTGCACACCCTTGACCTGCAGTGTCTTGCGGCTGGAGCGCAGCACATCGGAGAATTTCAGGGTCCAGAAATCAGCGTATTCGGGTCGCTCCAGCAAAGCGTCAATCAGCTTCGAGCGTTTGTCGGGCGACTGGTCGGCTTGGAATGCCTTCACTTCCTCGGACGTCGGCAGCACCCCGCACAGGTCCAGGTAAGCCCTGCGGGCAAAATCCGAATCCGAGCAAAGGCCGGAGGGAGGAATGTCAAGCAAGCGCAGCTTGTTCGACACATGGGTGTCGATGTAATTGTTTTCCGGGAAGGATGGAAACACAAACTGCGGCTTCGGATCCAGGTAGGTCAGCCGGACGGAAACCATTTCCTCCAGGTAACGGACCAGAATGGCCACTTCCCCGGCCTGGCGGAATTCCACCAAGCCTTGTTGGTTGACCTCCGCGATGCCCGCATCGGAGGAACTAAAAACGGACAATCGGGTCACATCCCGCTTCGATCCATCCGCAAATTCAGCCTGCACGGATAGCTGCTGAAGCTTGGCGGGGTTCCGCAGGGTCCGGTTCCCGGGCAGCACTTCGATCTTTTTCACGGCCGGAAGATCGGGGCGATCATCCAGCATGCCCTCCGCCAGCCATTGCTCCACCGCTTGGGTGGTCACACCGGCATTGGGAAACCTCTGTCCCCCCTCGTGTGGAACCCGGGCCAAACCCTTCAAAAGCAGCAAGCTCATCAATGGATCATGAGAGACCGAACGTCGCCCGAGCACATCGCGCGTCAGTTGCTGGTGATCCGCGACGGGATCGAATCCGCGCAGGCTCAACTTGAAACCATTCTTTCCGGAGGGGGTACCATGACAGGCCCCCATGTTGCAGCCACCCACATTCAGGGCGGCAATCACTTCATGCCTGAAACTGACCGGGTTGGCTTTGTCCAAGCCGGTAACCTCCAGGGGCACCTCGGTGGTCTTGCCCGCGGCGCGGACAACCAACTTCCCCTTCCCCATCGTTCGAGGAACCAGGAATCCGCCTTCTTCAATGGAAACCAGATTCGCAGGCTGGCTTTCGAGGGTCACCAGACCGGTCACATCCCGGGGTGAAGATCCCTTCTCCGCGTAGGTCGCGTTCACAACCACCTGGCGAAAACCACGCGGCCCCTTCAATTCCAGGGAAGCTGGTTGCACCATCAAGCTGTCAGGTTTGCCGATCAGTTGGGCCCTTTTGGCGTCATCAACGGGCCACCCGGCTTGGCTGGTCTGGCCAAGCACCAAGGCAACACCTCCAACCACCAATGCGATTCTCATCCAACTCATGGGCATCCTTCCTTCCCAACAGAATCGGGAATGAACGAGGAGCCGACTCCGTCGGGCAGGGGATGCCCTCAAGGAGCCAACAGGCAGGTTTTCATCAAGTCTTTCGGATTTACCGGCTCAGGTCAAGGATAAAGGGCTGCCATTTTGGCACATCTTGCTATCTCAACCTAACTCTAAGCTGCACAATCCGACCAAACAATCACAGACGGATCATCCGGGTTGCCAGCAACTGGTGACCGATTTCCACGGGGAAACCCTCCGGTACCGCGGCTTCGTGGTAGCCGGCAGGCACGATGGCGGGCGTGGGAATACCGGCCCCGGCCAAAGCGAACGGTACTGGACCATGGGTATGGGCCTTGGTGCGGATCAATGTACGGTGGTCGGGCTCCACCAAAATCCGGTATTCACCCATCCCCTCCAAAGCCTTCAACAGCGGCCCGACAATATGCTCGTCAATCTCTTCGATGGCTTTGACCTTGGCATCCGCCCTGCCCTCATGCGAGGCCTCGTCAGGAGCCTCCACATGGACACAGACCAGATCATGGTCCTTCAGGCACTCGATGGCTTTTCGCCCTTTGGCAGCGTAGTCGGTATCCAGGTAACCGGTGGCCCCCGCCACATCCACGCGCTTCCAACCAATCAACTGTCCCACCCCGCGCACCAAGTCCACGGCACTGATGATGGCCCCTTTCAGCCCATGCATGATTTCGAATGAATCCAGGCTGGGCACACGCCCCTGCCCCCACAGCCAGCATTGAGTGGCTGCTTTTTTCCCTTGGGAGATCCTTTGTTGATTGGCCGGGTGACCGGCAAACAGACTTTTGCTCTCTTCCATCAATTGCACCAGCCAATCCCTGCCGGTGCCCTGAGGGAGGTGCTGCCTGGTTGGCTGGTCGGGCACATCGTGGGGAGCCTGGGTTCTGGTGGAGGAATCCAACGCAGCCGGACTCCCTGCCCGGATTCCCCCCCGAACGATCATCAGGTTGCGGTAGCTCACACCCGGATGAAATTCGAGGGATACCTCGACCAAACCAGAATCTCCACGGACTTCCCGCCTGCCACCCAGCTTTTCCTGCAGGGTGCCGATGAGCGCCGCCCCCTCCTCATTGCCGATATGCCCGGCGGTGAAATCCGCCATCACGTCGCCCGGTGCATGGACTAAATTGCAGCGGACCGCGAAATCCTCGGGCCCCAGGTGGATTCCCATGGCCCGCGCCTCCAGCGGCGCCCGCCCGGTGTAATACCGCAGGGGGTCGTAACCGAACAGGCTCAGGGTGGCCACATCACTGGCAGCGGTCAGGCTAACGGGAACATTGTCCGCCCACCCCAGGATTCCCCTGCGGGCAATGCTGTCCATATGCGGGATACGGGCCGCCTCGAGGGGGGTTTTCCCACCCAAAGATGCCTGGGGCTCATCCGCCGCGCCGTCCGGAATCACAATCACATATTTCATGGCCATTCCCACTCTTTTTTAATCTCGGATCACTCAGCGGACGCCCAGCTCTTCCAGCAATTCCCGGGCTTCGTACACCTTGTCCAAAGCCTCCACAATGGCCCCGGCGTGCACCGCGATGTGCCGGGCCTGAGTCTCGGTGTAGACGAAGTTGCGCACCAGGCCATGCCGGTTGCGATCAAAATTCACACCCACCAATTCCCCTGCACGGTTCAGCACCGGGCTTCCTGAATTCCCGCCAATGGTGTCTGCGGTGGAAACAAAGTTGAATGGCGTGGACAAATCCAGACGCCCTTTTCGTTCGAGCCATCTCGCGGGCAACTGAAAGGGTACCGCATTCTCATGTTCGGCCGATTTGGCATAAAGACCACCCAGGGTCGTGTGAAACGGGAGCTGTTTGCCGTCCACTTCGTATCCCTTCACCACCCCGAAAGCCAGCCGCAGGGTAAAGGTGGCGTCCGGTGCCATCGTCTTTCCCAGGATGCGGAACCGCTCCAGGCCGATGGCCCGCTGGGCTTGGCGCTCCGGTTCCTCCACTTCCTCCTCCAACCGTTTGCGCAGTCCGCGTGCGTCCGCGTCAATCGCCTTGGCCAGGATGATCATGCTGTCCACGCTGGCCTCGATGGCCTTTTCACCCCCTTGGGCCAGACGGCGCCTTTCCTGAACATCCGCCAGTCGGCATCCATCCACCAGTTCCTGGGCGCGCCGTTCGGGCGACTTGCCTTCCAGTACCTTCACAGCCAACGGATGGGTGGCCCCCAATTGCTCTGCAAGATAGGCTAATCCCGCCGTCAATCGAACCTTTTCCAGGGCGGCGTGAATGGGTGCGGGGGAAAACAGGGACAGCTCCAGCGACGAGCGGGCCGACTCCCGATATTCCCTCAAACGGTCGGTTCCGGGCAATTTGTCCTCCCGCGCCATGCGCGTGAGGTGACGAGCGATGACGAACAGGTCGCTGTCCAGCGCCAAACCTCTTTCGATCAGCGCGTATTCACGGTGGAAGGCCGATTGTTTGGAACAGGCTTGCGCGATAGCGAGGTAAGGGTCCGACCCATCGAAAGCAGATTTGGATTTTAGATCGGCCTCCGCCCGGCGTTTTCCGTCCATCAAAGCCACATCGCACAATCCCATGAATTGTCCAGTCATGGCCTTGCGGCTGTTGGCGATGGAGTGGGAAACCTTGGCCGCAAGCCGGGCCGGTTCAGCGCCGGTGGCTGCAAATTGACTCAGACTGTTTTCCATGGCCCGCAGCCACCCCAGCATGAAAGGGTGCAGATGGTCGCGTCTCAATTGCAGCCGGTCCATCGTTTCCAGGCGCTGGGTGACACCCGGATGGCCGGTCACAAATACCAGATCATTATCCTTCGGACCCGCGGGCTGAATCTTCAGAAAGTTGCCTGACTCAACCGGTTTGCCGTTCTCGTAGGCGCGAAACAGGCAGATATCCAAACCATGGCGCGGGTATTCAAAGTTATCCACATCCCCGCCGAACCCTGCGACAGCTCCCTCCGGAGCGAAAACCAAACGCACCTCGGTGTATTTTTTGTAACGGTACAGATGGTGTACCGCGCCTTGGTAAAGTGCCACCACATCGCTGCGGAGCCCGGTTTTGTCTTGGGACTCTTTTTCAATCCGTGCAATTTCAGCCCTGCGGGCGGCGCTTGCCTTGGCCGGATCAGGGATTCCCCGGACGGCCCCCTCCACACGTTCGGTGACATCCTCAATGCCCATCAGGACATTGATCTCCAAATCAGGGCACGCTTTCTCCTCCCCCTGGCTGCGCGCGTAAAACCCTGTCTTCAGCAGGTCATTGCCCGGTGTGCTGAGCTTGGCGAGAGCATCAGCACCCACATGATGGTTGGTCAGCAACAACCCCTTGGGGGAAACAAACGACCCTGACCCGCCACTGTTCAGACGGATGGAGGCCAACCGCGCCTTGTCCAGCCACGCTTGAGTCAATTGAAAGCCATGCCTTTTGGCCAGAAGATCCTTCGGAGGATCGTTCAACAGCCACATACCCTCGTCCGATCGCACAAAACCTCCGAAAAATAGGATAGCTGGGGCAGCCAGATGAAATAGGATTTTTGCAGAATTCCGAATAAGCCTTTTCCTTTGCATGATTCTATCTCCCTTGCCATTCCCCAACCCCAAGGCGAGCTACCGCTTATCTCTGGTTATTGTTGTACGGCCGTAACCGGTTCTTGGCGTTGGGTTTCCCTCGCCAAACCCGGCAGAATGGGCTTGCCCCCACGTACGCTTCCGGGCATTCTCCCGACCATCCTCAAAGCCCCTTCCAATGGCACTTGAGCGAATTCAAGGAGAGCAAAGCGGTGGAGCCCCAAACGGTTCGGTGGATCAAACGCTTGGCGGGGGCAATCGGCACTTCGCTGCTGATCGCTGTCCTGGGCCTGGGCTTGTTCCACTTCTACCGCAGCGTCTGGGAAAAGGGAAAACGGCTCAGGGTTGCCGTCCCGGGCAGGCTTTACCGTTCAGGGCAGATGACGGAAGAAGGGTTTGCCGATGCGGTACGCCGCTACGGCATCAAGTCCATCGTTAATGTGCAGCAGGAATTTCCAGACCCCAAGATTCGCAAGGATTACCTCACCCGGGATACCATCGGCGAGCAGGAGATGTGCCGAAAACTGGGTGTCAAATACATCCATGTGAAACCCGACCTGGTCCACATGTCTGAGTACCCGGCGAAAAAGCCGGCGGTTTTGGACGAGATGCTGGCGGTCTACGATGACCCCGAAAACTACCCCATCCTCATCCACTGCAAGGCCGGTTTGCACAGGACCGGACTGCTCGCGGCCCTTTACCGGGTGGAACACCAGGGCTGGACCACAGCGGAAGCTTACCGCGAGATGAAGGCCCAAGGCTTCGGTGACAAGGCCTGCACCGAGGCGAACATGTATGTGAAGCAATACCTGCTGGATTACCAGCCCCGCTGGCAGGTGAGCCAGGTTCGCGCCGAGAACCCACTGAAACCATGTTCACCCTGATCGACCGACAGATGTTCTGGAGCTTCGTGAAGTCGTACCTGGTGGTGCTGACCAGCCTGCTCACGCTCTACATCATTGTCGACCTGTTCACCAACCTCGATGACTTCGCCGGCAAGAACAAGCCGGTCCGCGACATCATCACCGACATCCTCACCTTCTACGGCTACCAGCTCACCCAGATCTTCGACCGCCTCTGCGAGGCAATCGCCCTGCTGGCCAGCATGTTTGCCATCGCCATGATGCAACGCAGCAACGAGCAGGTACCCCTGCTCGCCGCGGGCATTTCCACCTGGCGCATTGTCACTCCGATCCTCGCTGGCGCCTTCCTCACCCTCAGTCTCACGGTGGTCAACTCCGAGGTCATCATCCCCCGGATCGCCGACAAGCTGATGTCAACCAAGGAAGACCCCCACGCGGTGAAGGAGGTTCCCGTTCGCGGAGCCTACGAGCCCAACGGCATCCATATCGAAGGCGAAAAAGCCGATCGCCTCACCCGGATTGTCCACAACCTGCGCGTCACCATCCCCGAGTCGGTGGCGGGGACCTTGGTGCACCTCACCGCCAAACAGGCCTTGTTCCACCCCGATGAGCGAGCCGAGCGTGGCGGACGCT